>CACHNP010000045.1 GCA_902581285.1 uncultured Gammaproteobacteria bacterium
AGAGTGCCAACTGTGCAAATTCACCAGCACAGTTATCACCCGAGTAATCGCCAGCAAGTGTGACACTGCACATACCACAAGCCAATAGACCAGCTATGACACTTTTTTTTAGTTTGTTCATTTCATACTCCTTAAAATTAGTGAAACTCGTGTTTCTGTGTTAATCTCGCGGTGGAATATAGTATAAAATCGATGCTTGTCAAGTTAATAGATCCAAATATCATAGAGCTGTTAAAAAACCGATATATGAGACATTTAAGATCAAAGACGATTATTTCGACCAACTAACAGTATAATCTTTTAGTCGAATTATCAACGTATTAATGTATCAAGCTGCATGCACAATCACTAACAAACAATATATAAAATAAATTAAAAAACTTAATACTAACGTCAGACGAATGGATAATAACGTAAAGAGCGATTCAACACAATGTCAAATCGCTCTTTAGATTCCAATTCACGCCTATCAGTTGTAAAAAGCAAGGCATCCATTAGTGCGATACTTTACATAAGCCATTTTTTCATCACACAGGGGATATAACTTTTCATAATAAATCCTATCTCTTTGCTCATAAGTACACTCAATTTTTTTTTCATTTATCTTCATCATCATATTATTGACAAGGCAGAGATTCTCCCCATCAGCCTTTGCTTTGTTCCTAGGAGTATCTTTGTTTAACTTTCCATGACCAGTTACTAATGAACCGTAGGCCGATCTTTTTTCAAAGTACTCAAAACATCCCTTGACCTTAGACTCTTCAGCATATTGAGTGCAGTACTCCCAAAGGCAAGTAATCGCGATAATCTTTTGTGTTTGAAAGTTCTCACTATCCTGTCTTGGTACTTTATTATTTAACTTCAACTGTTCATCAACCTGAATCTTATAGTATGCCAACTTTGAAAATTCATCAGCACAGTTACCGCTCGAGTTATCGCTTTTGTTATCGCATTTGTTATCGCTTTTGTTATCGCTTGTGTTATCGCTTGTGTTATCGCTTGTGTAATAGCTAGAGTATTCACCAGCAAGTGTGACACTGTACATACCACAAGCCAATAGACCAGCTATGACACTTTTTTTTAGTTTGTTCATTTCATACTCCTTAAAATTAGTGAAACTCGTGTTTCTGTGTTAATCTCGCGGTTGAATATAGTATAGAAACGGCTATTGTCAAACTTTTTTTACAACATTATTATGATGCTATTTCAAAGCACCACCCAAAGACAGTAATTTAATTACCGTATTTCACTTAAAAAAAGCCAGCTTTTTGCTGGCTAATTAAAATTAAACATATAAATAGTTATATTAAATCATTCATGGAAAAAATCTATTCATGCATTCTATTTGCGCCAGACCATCTTGAGAATAATCGTAACAATATTCGAGTACACATGCACTAAGTTGACCCTCTAGCATCTTATCATCTTTTGCAATATTTTCCGGATCATGTATCTCTTCATGTTTTTTTACTTCATCCATGTACTGCTTCTTCAAATCATCACTTTTCCATTCACCAGATTCCCTGTATTTACTCTCATCGGGTTTGGATTGATCCATGTTATTTTTACGTGTTTCGATGGATTCATTAAGTTTCATAACCTGATCATTCCAACAGTCAAAACTTGATATAGAGACTTCTTCCCCATCAATTATTACTCCACCAGAATCACCAGCATTAGCACCAACATTCAATCCAACCGTCAGTCCAGCTACCAATAAACTTTTTTTAAATAATGTCATTTTTCACCCCGTGTTTTATAATAGTTTATTTCACTGGCATCACCAGCTCTCGGACGTGAATATAGTATAGAATTGGCATTTGTCAAATTTATTTTTGTATTATAGCAGCTAATTAAAAAGTGATTTAATTAAGGCACTTAAGCGCACATCCTGAAGATCGCCCATGTGCGCAATGACCCTATCCGGCCTGATGACAACCAATTCAGGAATAGTCAAAGTTGAAGAATTATGAATTACGAAGTCGTGCTCAATGCAGTATCTATCAACCAAGTCGAGCTGTGGGAAGAGATTGTCCGCATACTGCGTAGAATCACAAATAATCAACATCCAATGACCATATTGAAATTGATTCATTAGATTCATTTTGGTTTTCAGATGACGAAAGCAGTTGAAAAAAGCAAGTTGACCGACGTTAAAAAAAGATGATTTATCATGTTCAAGTAACGCCTCGCTGCCAGCCACCACCCATTCACTCTTATAACGATAATAGAGATGCGAGGCAATACCATCAAAGTGCAATTTGTTTTTTTCAGCGCCAACTTTAAGCTGATGCCGTAACACTTCACCAGATAAAGGTATTGACATAGAAGCACCGTACAGCGCCTGATAAATTCGACTGGCACCATGCTGTACTATTTTTTTGATCGAAGAAGGTAACTTATTGGATGCGGGCATGACATACGGAGCAAGACCGACAGGCAGGCCAGCTCGATAAGCAACACTCTGAAAGTCGTGATAATTATCAATTGATTGTGTAACTGCCTTTTTTGTTATGGGCCTTCTTTCTTTGTCGTATGAGCTAATAATGGATAAGCAACCATGTTTCAGCCTGCTATGTAACTTCCAAATTAAGTTTGCCGCATCGGCTAAAGCAGTATTTAGCCCCAAACCACCTGCCGCGGTCATGGCGTGAGCGCTATCACCAACGAGGAAAACCCAATCTTTTTGTACTTGCTCAACGTGATAGGTTTTCAGCATCCAAGGTTGTACCGATTCAATCGAAAATTCAACAGCATCATTATCAAACAGCTCACGACAATAGTTTGTGGCCCATGAGAAATTAAAAAGATCACAATCAGAATGATTGGAAAAGACGGGGACTTGGCAGTTTTGAACACCATCAAGTTGGTGCATCACAAAACAAGCTGGAAAGGACGGATTTAAAACCCAGGTTAATAGTGATGGCTCAGAGATAAAGGAAGAAAGCGAAGAGTGCAAAGTTATGTTGACAAACTGCGTGTGGTTAGTTACCGACGGTGGTGTAAACAATAATTGTCTAACACCGCTATTCACACCATCTGCTGCAATTAAATAGGCTGTTTCAATCTCAAACTCATCTCCTTCGCCATTCTGACATGTAATTATGTTATGCTGCATGTCGACAGACTTAATTGTTGACTCCCATTGTATGGCGATATTTCTACTTTCCATCATTTTAAGCAGTTCGGCATACACACAAGAAAACGGGACGCTGACCGCTGCCCCGTATCTGCCAATTGTGTCATAACGGCACGAGAAATCCGGCTCATCAATTAAGTTCAAACGATAGTAAATACGAGATAAAGACGAACCGTAGGCCATGGCGTGGGCGTAACTACGTGGTGTTGCATGCTGCAAAATAGCGCTCATTGGCAAGCCACATTGATGCAGAATCTCTAGACTGTAGGCATTTAAGTAATGCGCATTTCCTCTAAACGTGTTCGCCTGCTGATTGTCAATCAAGGTGACACGAAGACCCAACCGTGAAGCCAATAAGGCAGCCACACAGCCGGCCGGCCCCGCCCCTTGTATAACAATGTCCATATATTAGTCACCAATAATAAAAAATCATTATAGCGCTTTTAGCCCTTGCTATAAACGATAATGGAGTAATTTAATCACAACGAAAAATTAACAGGCAACATAATGAATAATAATAACTTAATATTAAACTGGATAAATGGGTATTTTTCACTTAAAAAATAGACGAAATTGACTCCATGCGTTAGTATGTCCGAAAATAGTTAGCTAAAAAGGGAAAACATGAAACTATCGATTGCACCAGAAATTCCAGAAAACCTTGTGAAACTAGAACAGCAAGACAGCAAAAAAAGCCTCACAATCAATGGAAAAGATCGCGGAAGAACCCTGGGTGATGCCGCATATGAGTTCATACCAGGTCGCAATGTGACGAAGGCAGAGGTTGTGTGGACATTGAAAAACAATGCGAAAAGAAATAGATATGGAACAGGTTCTGGCGTCTCTCACTGGTTAAACTACTACTACTCGTCGCAATATTCCAAAAATATGAGTCTATTCCAAACCTTTAATTTTTATAAAAAACATTGGCATGCATTAGCTGCTCTTAACTTTCCGATTCTAAAAGAAAATACTAAATATAATTTAATGAAAGAATCAAGCCTAATATTGTCACTAATACTAAATAGTAAAGACTGTAATCTGAGCAAGGAACGCTGGAGAGAACTAATGACAACTGAGGCATTTCAAGAATTGTTCTTGAGTACGAAAAAAGACAAGGAAAAAATCGTTAATCGATTTACGACAATAGGTAATGACGGCGAATATGAATCAAATGATTGCATCAACTACAGAAAATTACTGTTAGATGGTGATGACATTGACTCACCACTTTTCTGCACTAATTCATTTGAAGAATCCTACTCACAATTATCCAAGCAAAATCAAATCAATTTAAGAATGGTGATAATGGAATACGCTAAAAATAACATGAGTGTGTTTGAGTTCTTCATTACATGTTTTGAACTAGAAGATAACGAATATGACAACATCGCATCTGCTTTGGAAAATAACGAGACAACACAAGAAGACAGCCCATTTACTAGCTTTATTTTAAGTTACAACAAAAATACACCGCTGACCTCACCTAAAATCAAGAATGAGGAAAAAAAGAAAATCATGCTGTGTGAAGTCACAAAGGACAAAACAAACGACTTTATTGAGTACCTCAATAACTTATGCTCAAGTAATAGGATAGCAGTACTTACGTCCAATCGATTAAAGCTCAGTGCCGGAAGTGAAGTACAAAACATATGCCTTAAGGTCATTGAAAGTGATGGGTTTAAAAGAGACGATTTTTCTATAAAACATATCCTAGAAATAATCAGAACGTTAGAATACGATAATGACTCAACTTATGATTGGGATCACAAGACCTATACTGCAGACTTCAATAATGAGTGCTTTCGACGTGATATTAACAAGTTACTCATGCTGACGCACATGCCTATCATTCAAAATTATCAAGAACTACTCGATATGACCCTGGACAACACCAGCGAAAGTGATTTCATAGTCGATCTAATCACCCATAATTCAATTTTTAAAAAGATTTTTTTCGCGTGCAAAATCAAACAAGAGTTCGATAACGAGCAAAAGAAGACAAAGGGTACACGAAGACACTTCAATGAAACAAATAGACTTGAATTTGATGTAAAGAGCTCTAAGAACGACCTTGAGCTTAGCCCACTCACGTCGAAACAACTATTAAACGTCGCAGATGAGTTACTAAAAAAAGAAAGATGGGTTAGTGCCGTAAAATTAATGATGCAGGCATTGGATAATTCAGTCAACAGATTGGCTGTGATTGAAAAAATAGCCAACCTAGTTATAATGAAGAAAATTACAAAATATTACGCAACGACGGAAAGCAAAATCACTTTTACTATAGACAAAGAATTAAGCAAAACTGTTCTCGAAAGAGCTAACGGCACGGAATTTGTCAACGATCTCATGCGCATGATGGAGCTAGATGTTAAACGAAATAACTTAGACAGTGAGAACCCCAAGCCCAATAAAAAACTCATTAGAACAATAAAAGAAACAGTCTTGCTTTATAATAACAATGACACGTCAATAGCAAAAGAATGCAAGTCACTTTTATCCAAGATATGGAGTCAAATAATAAAGCGACAACAACCAGGAACAAGTGACTGGTTGGATTCATTGCTATGGAAATTTAAGGTATCATCATCAATAGAAACCAGGGAAGAGTTAAGTACAATACTTAAAGTTAATTATTATGAAATTACAAATACCAGGCGTTCGTATTTCCCATATGAAACAGCCCCACTCAATCGACAAGAAAAGTTCGTTATGTCCGTAATCTATTTAAGAATAATGTTGCTTACAGGAAAACACCCTCAATTCAAAGACATTAAAAAAATGAACGAAGCAATCAATGACTGCTTTCGTTTCGAAATAAGAAATAGGGAAAATGAGGTCATCAACAAAGTCGTTCATCAAAGAGTTAGGGATTGTATTCTTACAAAAATGAACACGTATAGTAAATTCAACAACTCAATAATAAATTCTCAAACAGAAATCAGTTGGGCAAATGAATGTATATATTCACACTTCAAAAGATGCTTGCAGCCTATAGAGATAGAATGGGATTTTATTAACCTCCTAACAGAATACGCTAAAGTCACCAAAACTGAAATTAATCCATACAGTAAGGAAGATCTACAAAAGCTTTTTGTATTCAGTATTGGCGACGCTGATAAAGCTATTAAGCTACTTAATCAATCTATCACAAATGCTAATACATTCGAAATAGACGCTCAACTCGCTGAAAGCTACCTCACTCTAATTAAAAAGCACAAACTTAGACAATTTAACTCCATTATTCCATCCAAAATTGACGCTCTGATACAACGCTTTCAAGAGCAACCAAGAATCACACCGGTTGAAATAAAAAATAAAATTACACTAGTTGATTTTGAGTCTAATTTACCACATATTGATAAGGCAATAGTGATGGCACACCTAGACTTATTGCAACGCTTATTAAGGGAGCACAGTGACGAATTTATCAAGCAAAGATCAGAAACAGATAAAAACACAAGTAAAACAATCAACATGATTGCTGAGTGCTGGATTGCAATTTCAAAAATCCACAAAAAAAATAAAGATAAAACACTACTTGATACCGAATTAGAATGCGAACGGTACAGCATCTATTTTCGTGATCGAACAACAAATAGACACAAAAAACAACAAGCAGCAATAGCTTTCCCCACTCGATATACTAACCCCAAAAAGCCAACACAAGCAATGGACTTGATCTACACTCGACTGGCTTACATTTATACTCAACTCTCCGATTTCAATCAATACAGGCATAGCTTCTACAATGCAACCATTGAGCGCGCAACACAATCGTGCTTTGAGAATATTTATTATCGATATCATTCAACATTGCAGGATTTTTTTCAGCAAGACAAGGGGCCATCGATATTGAAAAACTTTAAAGCCAAGCTTCGTCAAGATATTGATGCAGAATTGGAAGCATTTAGCAAAGCAGTCAAACCAGTTGAGCTCAATCATCATCAAGCAATTAACGCGCTTGTTAACACAATATTTTCAGGTACTGAAAGTGTTGAAACATTACGTCTTAGTAAAAAGATTAACGATATGATTGCAACTCAATCTAACGTCGCGAAAGAATATTGCCACCTCATACGTGAGCGCCTGTCACTATGCAAATCACAAAGAAGAATCGACATCAGTATATTGCAAGGCAACTTAATGAATTTATCAGACCTGGAGACGGTGTCACTACAACAGATAATAGATTTACTTACCCATCTACTCAACAGTAACAACACGCAAAGTAACGGTTTGTTCGAGTGGGGACGAATGAGCCGTCTTTATAATTTCATTCAACAACAAGTAAACGAACTATCTCAATTACAGCAACGCACGATGCCTATCGTAAATGCCTATAGAGTAGATGGTGATAAAGAGCAAATAAAAATGCAACAGGAACCCCCTGCCCGTGTATTGAAAGCATCAATACTCTCGTCTCAAGGCGATAAAGATCATTTAACCGTGCCAGCTAACCATCTAACAGGTATACAGGCTAATCAGAATCAACAACACGATGACAAAAGCAAAAAGCCACAGGCACCACACCAAATGTATAACAATCACTTATCGGCACCAGCTAGCAAAATAGCGGCCATGCAGACCAAACCAGCGCAACTAGCTAAAAATGATAGTAAGGAGCAGACGCAAAGAAAAAAAGCAGTAAGCGATGCAAAGACAAATCATAATTTACTACAAATACTAGCAAAATTGGATGCCCCTCAGCACGAACCAAAAAGAGCAGAAGAAGGCAATGTTCCTGCTCGTTCATCAAAAACAAGGCGATTTGAGCTAGGCTAGAGCAAGCACCAAACACGTGATTAATGGGTCTTAATTGAGGCGCCATCACTCAGCAAAAGACAGGAAACCGGCAAGTTAGCTGACAAGTCCTCGGATCACGTGTAAACTGCGTATTTTAGATATAGGATATTGAAATGTCACTCATTCGGCTACAACAAGTTTGCTTAAGCTTATCAGGCAAAGTGATACTCGATCACGTAGACCTTGTTATTGCACAAAACCAACGAATAGCACTCATGGGCAGAAACGGAGCTGGTAAAACCAGTCTACTCAAGCTTATTGAAGGCGAATTAGAAGCCGAAGCGGGTGTGGTATCTCGACAATCTGATCGTATTGCAAGAATGTCTCAAAGCTCCCCTATCAATCTACAGCAGACTGTTTATGAGTATGTTTCCACTAACGCCAAATCCCCTAATAAAATAGAACCACACCTCATTGATCGGTGTTTATCGGATTGCCAGCTAATTGGCGAAAGTATGCTCGATAGCTTATCCGGCGGGCAATTACGCAGAGTCTCATTAGCCACGGCGCTAGTAAATAACCCCGATGTACTACTACTCGATGAACCCACTAACCACTTAGATCTTGAATCAATAAAATGGCTAGAGGAGTTTATGATAAGATCCAACTTAACTATCATACTTATCTCCCACGACAGAACCTTTATTCAAAAAACCTGTAATCGTTTTATTGAGTTAGATCGAGGGGATCTGCGGTCTTGCCAAGGTACATACCGAGATTTCCTGCAATATAAAGCGCAACAATTAGCTGACGAAGAGAAGCATAACAAGCTATTTGATAAACGGTTAAGTGACGAAGAAAAATGGATAAGGCAAGGAATCAAAGCTCGACGAACTAGAAACGAAGGTCGCGTGCGTGCTTTGCTGAAAATGCGTGAGGAATATCGTTCCAGGAGAATAAAACAAGGAAACATGTCACTCAATAAACAACAGCTAACTGACTCTGGTAAGCAAATACTGGTTATCGATAACATTGGGTTTCAGTCAAAAGATCGTGTTTTATTTGACAACTTCAACTCCATCGTACATCGTGGTGACAAAATCGGTATAATTGGACCTAACGGTTGCGGCAAGACAACACTGATAAATTGCTTATTAGGTAATATCCAGCCAAATAACGGAAAAATAAAACAAGGCTCCCGTCTCGAAATCGTTTACTTCGATCAGCACCGCGCGCAATTGGATGATTCTCGCTGCCCCATGGATATCATAGCAAACGGTTTAACTACCGTAACAATTAATGGTAAAGAAAAACACGTTATCAGTTATCTTCGAGATTTTTTATTTACACCGGAGCAATCCAGGCACCCGATTCATAAACTCTCTGGTGGTGAACGTAACAGATTACTCCTAGCGTGGTGTTTATCAAAACCATCAAACGTGTTAGTTATGGATGAACCAACGAACGATCTCGACATGGAAAGTTTAGAGCTCCTTGAGGAGTATCTCAGTGAGTACAAAGGCACACTACTGCTAATCTCCCACGACCGATCCATGCTGAATAACGTTGTTAACTGCACCTGGGTGTTTGAAGAAAATAAAATCATCACTTATGCCGGCGGTTATGATGATTATAAAATTCAATCGGGAAATAATGAACCCCAAAAAAAAGCATCTCAAAAAACCAAAATCAAATCACATGACGCTAAAATTACCTACGAAGAAAGAAAAGAGCTAAGTAAATTACCAAGGAAAATTGAAAAACTAGAAGAAAAAATGAATCAGAAAACACAAGCGCTAGCCAGTATTGATTATACTCAACCAGATACAAACACCCACCAAACACTCAATAAAGAATTAAGCATGCTCAAAGCTGAACTAGAGGATGTGTATTCAAGATGGGAGGTTCTGTTAAAAAAAGAGGAGTCTTGAGTGAATTGGCTCGTCATGGCCTCATAAGTAGGAAACTGTTTTTTCAATTAATCACAAATCTCATATCGTGACAACGTTCTCACTTTGAGGTAAAATCTTGTGAAAAACAGAAAATATCAAAAAAATGACCATCAATAAGACAAAAACAACAAGAAATTGCTCACAACTTGACGAAAAAATACACACTATAATTAGTCAGGCCCGTCGACACGACTCAGACATATCACGTAATTTCAGGCTTCTATTGCAGCTTATTCGAAATAACCCAGGAAAAGGGTCGTTAATCGCGTCTAAAATGGGAATACTCAATCAATATTCGCTATTTTTACTCTTCTTTAATAACAGCCACCAGCTAAATAGATTCTCTAGGCTCATCCCCAGCACGACGGAAAAAATTATTCAACTATTACTCACTAATTCAACAATCTATGAACAGATCATTAAAAATAACGAGGACCTCTATTTTACTGAAACTAATTTCAAACGATTTAGAGACAGCCTCATAAAAATGGCGTACTCAACGACGGATGCAGTTCAACGCTATATAACAGATGCATACTGCCTGAGACAAGCTGCTAGAATGTTCCCGAATTATTTCAAAATAATTGTTCAATCAATGGCGCTATCAACTAAAAAACATAATCAGTTTTATCATAACGTTGAAGACTTCTGCGTCACCATCGGGACTCTCATCGCCTACCGTAAACCACTGACCGATATTGCATTTAATAATATAGACGAATTTAATCGTATTTTTATTTCAATAGCAGATTTACAGAAAGTAAGAACGATCTTAAATTCACCAAGCCTTGACCTCATATTAAGTAGCGACACCATTGATGAGGCGAGGCATCAAATGAAAAATCGATTAATCGACCTGAGCAAAAACGAAATAAGAAAAAACATCATTATGTTAGGCGCTCTATCAAGAATCATAACAGAGTTACCCACAACATTAATTAGCATGATTGCTTCGTATACTGCCGACTCTCAAGTTCACTCACGGAAAGAGGCCGAAGTAATTAGTTTTCATTACGCCAGCATACCCAAATCGCAGGCAACTACAAAGGTCGATACCGCCTTAACGCATGCTGCCACTTCCGCTGAGCATCAGTTAAGTGTCGACCCGAGTTAAAAAAATCGTAACGGTACCTGAATGACTTCAATCCCGCGGCATTCGTTTTTTGGTTTTTTCTAAAACTTGACCGAGAGAGTCGCGTGGCTAGAATAGGGCTTTTCACCGAACTTAGCGACATATTTTTTTCCGATCTTCCACCAGTATAGGCATAAGGATCAATTCGAGCATATTTCCTATTATATAACGCAATAAATTCACTTTCTGTGTATCTCTTTCTTAAGTTAGCAAGCATGGATTCAAACGCCTGTTTGTTTTTTTGTGCTTGAGATAAAGCCATTTTAATAATTCCTTAGTATGTGAAATTGAATTGGGCGTAGTATTCCCTATAAAGAAAGAAGAATCAAGAAATAAAGTAAGTAATTACCCTATTCATAGTGCATTAATGCTATGTTTAACTGACATCTTGCGCCTCAAACCACTGCCTTTCCAAAACCTCGAGGCGTTGCTTAGCTTCTTTATGTAACACAATAATATCATGCAACGCGTCCTCACTCCCTGGTTCATAGAGAGCCGAATCTGATAATTTTTTTTCAAAATCTGAAATCAGCTTCTCAGTTTGATTAATTTTTCTTTCCAATCTTTGAACCTGCTTTTGATCCCCCCCGCTACGCTGTGATTGAGGTTTCGGGCTTCCCTGTTTCACTTGAGATCTATTTTTATCGGATTTTTTACGAGGTTGATCTTTTTCGACAATCAAAGCATTATAATCAGAGAGGTCTCCGGAAAACCGAGATAATTTTCTGTCGGAGACGTGCCAAACTTCATTTACCACACTTGACATAAAATAACGATCATGAGAAACCAAAATCAGAGCGCCTTCGAAGTTTTGTAAAGCAAGGATGAAAGCATCTCTCATTTGAATATCCAAGTGGTTTGTTGGCTCATCGAGTAGCAACACATTTGGCCGTCTATAAATCATCAAAGCTAAAGCTAACCGTGCTTTTTCCCCACCAGAGAACGCAGACACTTTATCAAAAACACGATCACCAATGAAATTAAATCCACCTAAAAATCGCCTGGCATCAGACTCTCTAACGAGTGGATCGAGATCATTTAAGCTTTGCAGTGGTGTGCTATCTAGATCCAACATATCCATTTGTTGTTGCGTAAAATAACCAATATTGGATTTAGGGTGAATACTGTATTCGCCGTCTAATGGAGGAATCACTTGCGCCAATGTTTTCAACAAGGTTGATTTACCTTCGCCATTTTTACCAATAATACCAATTCTATCATCTGACTTAATATTCAAACGACAAGTATCAATGACCGTTTTATCAGCATACCCAGCTCGACCCGCAAAATTGATCAAGTACCCGCCGACTGTCTCAGTGTTTCGAAAATCAAAATGAAAGGCGCTTTCTTCTATCATGGCAGGTGCATCAGATAATTTTTCTAATGCTTTCACACGACTTTGTGCTTGCTTCGCCTTAGAGGCCTTTGCCCGAAAACGATTAACAAAATCCTGCATGTGTTTTCGTTTCTCTTGTAAACGCTGAGCTTGTCGAGACTGAACCTCTAACTGCATGCTATACAATCGTGTGAATGCACTGTAACCACCAGTGTAAAGCTTAAACATCATGTTTGACAAATGAATTGTGTGCGTCGTGACATTATCTAGAAAATCACGATCATGTGATATGATGACAGCTGTCACATTACATTGCTTAATCCAATTTTCAAGCCAGATGATAGCATCAATATCCAAGTGGTTTGTCGGCTCGTCAAGCAATAAAAGCTGCCCCTGAGACAGCAAAACTCGAGCCAATTGTATTCGCATTTGCCAACCACCGGAGAAATTGCTTACAGGTAATTGCAGTTCATTCGCACTGAATCCCAACCCAAGCAAAACTTTAGTCGCTCGACCCGTGATGTTATAGCCGTCAATTTCCCTTAGCCGCTCATGACAATCTGAAATAGTTAAACCGTCTTGTTCTTTTTCAGCCTTGATCAATTTTTGGTTAGTGGTGTACCACTCTTTGTCACCACCTTGAGCATACTCCAAAGCGGTCAAGTCAGTCTGGGGCAGACTTTGTTCTAAGTAAACAATCTCGCTACGCTTTATCGACAACGAAACGTCGCCCGAGTCTTCTACTAAATCGCCAACCAGCATCTTAATGACACTCGACTTTCCCGCGCCGTTACGACCCACCAGCCCCACCTTTTGGCTTCTTTCAATCCGAACTGAGGCATTTTCCAGGAGAGATTTATCTCCTCTGCGAAGTGTTATGTTATTCAACTCAAGCATGACTAATCCAAAATAAAATCATTAATAGCGAAAGGCATAATCTAAACTATTTGAGTTAAAAAAGCAGTTCAAAACAGAAAAATAATTGTTTTTTTTACCTAGATTACCTAATAATAAGATCAAAATCACAATTATCATAGAATGAAGATGACTGATGAATACAATGGACCAGCTAAAAAAATACTCAAGATGAATACAAGACCGAACTGATCAGTCCGTCAACCTCGCGCCCAGGTATGGATGGGGCGACACCGTCATCTTGGGCTGTATTTCTTAATACCAAGTAGACAGATGATACTGCCACAACTTCAATCATTTGGCATAGCAACGATAAGACAGCACAGAGAAAAAGAATATCTAGCATAACAACCAAGGGGTGTGACTGCGCATAATCGATAATCAAACCCTGCCCCAAGAGCACAAGAGTTAAAACAGCTAAAGCAATTATTGGCAGCACAAGACATGACACATAAGAAAATAATCGCATACCTGAGCGGTATTGGAGCCTTATCGTTGTTTTACAAAAATCCACGGATGATTTAATCGACGATAAAGGCCCTTTTTTTTCAAACAAAATAAGCGGAATACAAAATAGCGTAGCCAATTTCCATGATGCATTAATCAACGTAAATATAATGTCACTAATGATGTCATGCGAATCCTCAAAAAATGAACACAAGTTCCCTATAATGGAATCAAATAGAGTATAAATAAACAAGGAAGGTAAGCATTCTAGCACTTTGGCCACCCCTTCCATAACAGTCATGGGTTTTGCTTGAAGTCTGCTCACAACGCAAGCGTAGAGAGCGCCCCGAAACACCGCCTTTAACAAGATCATCGTCATAAGCAGGAGCAATAACATCAGCGCAATGGAAGTCAATGAAATGTGCTTCCAAGCAACCAGTGGCGGCACTAGAATCAAACAAAGGTAAATAAGTGAGACCAGAATCATGTTGACAATTGGCAGCCACAGCAAATCTTTATTGACCTTAAAAAAAGACCAAGCGTAAGACAAAATCGTATTATGTCGAGAAAAATAGGACTGTTTTTGCATCACCGAACTCACGCGTAAAATAAAAGTACATAATATTATTAAAATACATCAGAAAGATGAAGAGCTTGTATCATACTAATGACGAAATGTCACAATCATGTCACATTTTGATCATATGTTGCATAAAACGTCTGATTAAGTGTGACTTAGTTAAAATGTCATTGCACTTGGATTCGCCGGGCTCACAGAGCAAAGCACCGTCAGTTTTTTATCTTTACCAACCACAGTTGACAGCGTCACTTTCATCGGATGAGTGCTGTCAGATAAAAAGCGACAACTGTTATCGGCAGAAGAAACAAGCTTATTACCGCCAGTAGACGCCTGCGAGACTGGCAGCCACTTTGAAGCATGCCCTGTGTCCACCTTTACGGCCTTCACTTCGATACCAGACTTAACAGCCCCTTTAAGCTGATTGTAGTACAAATGGCTGTTGTTGGAAAATGCATAGCGTGGAAAAACAAAAATTCGCCCAGCGCTAGATTTGAGGTTATTAGTTGATGTTTGTTGGACAACATCGTATTTCACCGCAATAATCGACGGACTATTTTTTTGAATCGCAACTGTATTAGCATTCGCTGAAAAAAAACAAAATGACGCTAAAAACAACACTGCAACTTTAAATTGTCTACTCATAGTTTTCCCCTCATATTTGTGTAACTGTGCAAAAAAACTTAGACACATTCTACCATTAGCTCAAGCAAAAGTCCATTAAAATGGACAAAATATAACCAATTTTACTCGAGGAACACTGTTTTTTTTAACTATTTATCATCATGTTACGTTACGCATAACATAGATTTAGAAAAAAGGCATTAAATCAGCAAAAAAAAGCCCGACATCTAATAATGACAGCTCTAAAATCAATGGGTTAGGACTTAAGTCACGATATCACGAAAGCCATCCAGATTCTGATCATACGCGTGTATCTCTCCTGTACCGAAATCATAAAACCATCGGTGAAGGGTCAAAGCTCCCGAATTTACACGCTGGTTTAGCCACGAATACGTCAGGCAATTCTTGTAAGACTGATGCAGAGAGAGTTGTGCAAGTTCATTCACCTGTGTCGTCTGATGGCTAGCCGGATCAAAAGTCGTTGACTTTACCCAGGAGCTGATACAGTGATCTTGGTGCAAACTGCTTGGATCAGTGAGCGCAGCGATACCACCGCAACTGCTATGCCCCAGAATAATCACGTGCTCAACATTTAAATAGCAAATCGCATATTCTAATGCCGCACCAACGCTATTCCGCTCTTGACTATCAGCAGCTGGCACAAGGTTTGCTACATTTCGCACGACAAAGATATCTCCCGGATCGCAATCAAAAAGGATTGCGGGATCCACCCTTGAATCACTGCACGCAATGACCATGGTCTTTGGTTGTTGCTGAGTAGCGAGTGTCGACATCAGTATTTTTTTAACTGCAAAGCACTCTTTCCTAAAACGCGCATGCCCTTCAATCAACCTTGTCAGTGCATTCATGATAACCCTCCTCGGTCTTAACAAAATAAAGGCAATAGGATTTCATGAATACCCAGGTAATTCAATTAAAAAAACAAAAAAGCCATTTAATTTAACTGCCCCAATCGCACTTTAGACTTTTTTTCGTACAATAAAAAGAACATAAATCAGCAGAAGATCCGTTAGGGAGTAAAAACCATAACAAACAGTCGTTTTACTTATAAATCACAGTGTGCGATGATGGGTGTCCAATATCAGGAAACAAGGATATATTACCACATGAAATTTGCTGTCATCCTCTCCGGTTGTGGTCAACACGACGGGTCAGAAACTCACGAAGTCATCACAACACTGCTTTCGATTGAACAGGAAAATCATGAGTGGTTTGCCTATGCTCCAGACAGAGCGCAAGCCCGCGTCATAAACCACCTAAGCAACGACGAGGAGCCGCTAGAAAGTCGACGAATACTGCTTGAATCAGCTCGTTTAGCACGCGGAAAAATTAAGCCAATCAATGAAATTGAAGTGACTGATTACGA
>CACHNP010000046.1 GCA_902581285.1 uncultured Gammaproteobacteria bacterium
ATGACAGACACAATTGAACTATCAATAACAGATTTGGCAAAGGCGCATATTCAAGATATGTTGAAACAGAAGGATCAGCCGGCCTATTTTCGATTAGCAATTAAGAAAACTGGGTGTAATGGGTATATGTACGTGCCTGAAATAGTTTTTGTTGTTTCCAAGGGCGATGAGATTGTTTCTGATATGCCGTTTGACATGATTATCCCTGCGTCATCCAGGGAGTTATTGCATGGCACTAGAATTGACTTCGTGACCAAGCAATTTGGCATGAAGCAATTGGTTTTTGTTCACCCGGATGCGGCTGGCGTCTGCGGATGTGGTGAAAGTTTTAATTTTAAAAAGAGCGAAGCCGATGAGTGAACGTGAAATTATTATACTTAATCGTGATTGTATTGCCTATATGGTGCCTTCTGGTGCACGTATCATGTTACACGATGGTACTGAGGTCACAGTACAACAGGCTCTTGGTGGAAGCTACACAGTTAATGTTTATGGTAACTTAGCACGTATTGAGGGTGAAGAGGTGGCGGCATTGGGTAAGGAGCCGTTTGATGTTTTGGCTAACATCAAAGAGGGTGCCACTCTTGATGAGAAGATAGAGGTTGTTTTAAAACAAGTGTTCGACCCTGAAATTCCGGTAAATATCGTTGATTTGGGCTTGATATACACGGTTGATACAAGAGACTTGGGTGGTTCTCAACAGTTTGCGGTGGATATTACCATGACATTAACCGCGCCGGGCTGTGGTATGGGGCCTGTGATTGCGGAAGATGTTAAACGCTTGTTGTTGCAGGTAGAGGAAATTACCGAGGTGAATGCGGAGTTCGTTTTTGATCCACCTTGGGATCGATCTATGATGTCAGAAGCGGCTAAACTTGAATTGGGTGTGTTTTAAAAAGGTTCTTTGTCATGATTAAGATTGAGTGTTGTGTCGTTTTATGTGGGGGTGTGTGTGAAACGCTATAACATTCTAGTGCTGTTATCGTTGGTCTGGTCATCCGCTTTTCTGTTTACTAAATACCTAGATAGTTACGTTTCCCCTTTAATGGTTCTAGGTGCGCGCTCTATTATTGGGGCAGCTTTTTTACTCTTAATGTGTTTTTTTTTAGGGGAGTCCTTGCGAGTTCGCTTTAGCGTTCGTCAGCATGTTTTATTGTGTTTGTCGGGTGTGTTGGTGGGTTATCTGTGGTTTTCCATTGCGCAGAGCGAATTGCAATTGCCTGCTGGGATGGCGTCTCTGATGCCGTCTAGTACCGCGCTTTTTTCTTGGTTGTTGAGTGTGGCGTTTGGTTTGAAGCGTTTCCACTGGGTGCATGCGCTGGGGATCATTGTTGCCGCTTTTGGTGTGGTAAACGCAATAGGCTGGCATCAGGTAAGTCATCATGGTGCTAATTTGGCTGCAGTTATTATGTTACTTTCTGGATTTTTTTCTTTGGCCTTAAATGCTATCATGATCAATCGATTTTTTACCAACCAGAATGTACTGGTTGTGACAACGTACAGTGTTTGCTATGCCGCAATAATGTGTTCTTTCATCCTGCTGTTACATGGCCACGTATCGGTGTCCAGCTTGCCTTTGTCTGTCTGGGCTTGTCTGGTGGGTGTTGGTATTATTAGTACGGCAGTGGGTTATATGTTGTATTTTGGCTTAATTAAGCGAGCTGGCCCGGTGTTCACGTCTTTGTATGGTTACTTGGTTCCGGTGTTTGGGGTGGTGTTGAGTTCCTATTTATTTCATGAAATCTTAACCTTGCACTTTTTTATCGGGGCCGTTGTCATTTTGATAGGGGTATTTTTGGTGGGTCGTGATCGACCCACGGCAAAAATTTAATGTGACTGACATTTTTAAGACCTTTTCTTGACTTTATTCAAGTCGATTTTGCATGTTTGACTCTTTTCTGTTGTTATAGTGTGAATTAATTAGAAAAAAACGTGATTTTTTTTGAAAATAGTTTAAGATCTAGGTTGCTGGTATGTAGCGCTTGATTTCTGTATAGGTGTCGGATGTTCATATCGTTTTTAAGTTATTAATTTTTGAGGAAATAAACTATGAATATTTACGTTGGTAATCTACCCTGGTCAGTAAAGGACCAAGATTTACAAGAGATTTTTTCACAGCACGGTGATGTTACAAGCGCTAGAGTGATGACTGATCGAGATTCTGGTCGTTCAAGAGGTTTTGGTTTCGTTGAAATGGCTGATGACGCTGCTGCGCAAGCTGCTATTGATGCACTAAATAGCTCTGAAGTTGATGGTCGTGCTTTAAGAGTGAACGAAGCGAAGCCTAGAGAAAGTCGTTAGTCCTTATTATACATGACAATTCTATTTAAGGACCTGGGTCTGTCCGTTTCATTGCTAAATGCTCTGAAGGCAATTGGCTATGAAGAACCGACCCAGGTTCAACAAAAAAGCATACCTTACTTACTTTCTGGTCAAGATTTACTATCACAAGCTCAAACTGGAACGGGTAAAACCGCAGCTTTTGCTTTGCCAATTCTGCAAGCGGTAGATGTCAAAACGGTGTCACCGCAGGCGTTGGTGATTACTCCGACTCGGGAGTTAGCTTTGCAGGTCGCGGAGGCTTTTCAGAGTTACGCTAAACATATTGATGGTTTCCACGTCATGCCAATCTATGGTGGACAGGATTACCGGTCTCAGTTGCGTTTACTGAAGCGAGGGGTTCATGTTGTTGTCGGTACCCCAGGAAGAGTGATGGACCACATGCGACGTGGTTCGCTCGAATTTTCTTCGTTGCGGACGGTTGTGCTTGATGAAGCCGATGAAATGCTTCGAATGGGTTTTGTGGAGGATGTTGAGTGGATTCTGGATCAAATCGAGCACGAGCATCAAACGGCTTTGTTTTCGGCCACTATGCCAGAGCAAATCAAACGAATTGCGGCACGTTTTTTGCATGATCCGGAAGAAGTCTTCATCGTACCCACTTTAAATAAAGTTGATCTCATTTCACAACATTATTTGCAGCTGCCTCAGCGTGAAAAGTTGGATATTTTGACTCGCTTTTTAGAGGTAAAGCAATCTCAAGCGACTTTGATTTTTGTCAGAACTCGCAATGCATCAACCGAACTGGCGGAGAAATTACAGGCGCGCGGCTACTCTGCGGCGGCGCTGAATGGGGATTTGAATCAATCCGCTCGTGAAAAAGTGATTAGTCGGATTAAGAAGGCTGATTTGGATATCATTGTGGCGACGGACGTTGCTGCTCGAGGTATTGATGTCGAACGTGTGAATTTAGTTGTAAATTACGACATTCCCTATGATGTGGAATCGTACATTCATCGGATCGGGCGAACCGGTCGAGCTGGGCGAAAGGGTGAGGCGCTATTGTTTGTGACCCCACGAGAGCGTCGTTTGTATAAGCTGATTCAATCCGCGATGGGGGATTCTCTTAAGTCTATAGAACCTCCGTCAAGAGAAGAGCTGATTCGTAAACGCGATGAGAAAATGCATGCGGATGTGGTACGTGTTTTGAGGTACCCGAAAAAGTTAAATGCGTACAGAAAGTTATTGGACGAGATAACCCAGCAAGAAGAAATTGGCGCGGATGACGTGGCGTTAGCACTACTTCACTTAATCAAGCGAGATCATCCTTTGCCAGTGGATAGGTTGCCAGCGGAAACCAAAAAGCGTGATAATTTTTCTTCTAAGCCAAGATCGTCAAGCCGGGCTTCAAGCAGAAGAAGTCAGCCGTTTCAAGGTGAAGAAGAAGCGCCTGAAAAAAAATCAACGCGTCAGCGCAAATCCACATCGGGTGGTCGAGGCCAGCGCGGCAAACGATCAGCCGAGCGATCACAAGCCACTGGTGCTGGTCGATCAAAATCGGGTAAACGATCAGCGGGGCGGTCAAAACCCGCTGGTGCTGGCCGATCAAAACCCGCTGGTGCTGGTCGATCAAAATCGGGTAAACGAACTGCTAAACGCAAATCGGCGCCATGTAGCAAGTCGTCTCGTGGACATAAAAAAGACCGTCGAAAGTGATTGCTAGATTGCAGTCTGTCGTTCTCTATTAATACTAATTTAATATAAAGGCGTTATACTTAATAAAAAATCGCCACGTTGTTGTGGTTTGCACTAAATTAGTTGTGTTGAGTTAAGAGAGCTGAGTATGGGTAAGAAAGCAAAAGGTAAAAGTGGTCGTTACAATCTAGGTGTAACAAGGGCTTACACCGGAAAGTCAGCAGGAGTTGCGCTGGCAGATATAAAAAAAAGAAAGGAAGATGCTGTGGCGCATTTTCGACGAGATCACAAAACAGAGCCAGCTTACAGATTAGATACAAACAATAACCTGCCAGCATATGACTTTCATGGGATGGCGGTGAAGGATGCTGAAGCATGGTTGAAGAAACATATGCGTGGAAACCGGCATGACGCTTGTGTGCTAATAACGGGGAAAGGTAATCATTCAAAACAACCTGTTTCACCGGTAAAAAAACAAGTTGTCCAGTTTCTAGAACAACAAAACCTCGCATTTGGGGATGTCTCTGGAGGCGGTGCTTTACTTGTGACGGGTAAAAAAGCGTTTGGGAAGAAGGTGTCTGCACGATCTCGACAACAAGAAAAAAGTTCCGTCTCTGCTAACCCTCATGCTACTTTTGTTACTGCTGTTCCGTCATCTAAGCTAAAACCAGGAATCTCTTACTCGGATATGCTTAAAAAAAACAAAGGCGTCAAACGTCGAGGTTGAATTATGCCAGCGCGAAAAATCACAAAAAAAAGACCTTTCACTGGAGTGCTTCCAGGAGTGGTTCAGCCAGGAGACATTTTATTTTTCTTCAATCCACATGCCTTAAGCAACAAAGATCAATATGATCATGTGGCCATTTGTACTGGCTTAAAGCAGCGAGGGAAAAAGGTTGTTCCCCAAATAACACACGCGACTTTTAATAAGACTAAAACGGTGCAGCGTGTGTGTGAAACAGATCTGAGGCCATATGCCAGTTATTTAGTTTTTAGGTTTGGTAATGAAAAAATAGCAAAGAAAGCAGCCGAAGTTGCTCGTTACTGGAATTCATTTGGTGTCCGTTATGACTTTCAGCGATTGAAATTAATGGAGCGTTTTTTGGCTTCTTCGGATAGTTTGGATCATGCTTTGAAGCGGAATCTGGGGCGTTATAACAAGGTGGGTTTTTTGCAATCCTGGAAGTTTGCGTCTCGTTATGAGCAGCCGTTTCATCAGGGTAGTCAACACGGTTTTCGTTGCGATCAGTTTGTTATTCTCTGTTTTCAGGTTGCCGAGCGTCTTTTGTCACATCAACTTTTGTTTAAATCACAGAAAGCAATGCAAAATTGCAGGGTGTCTTTGAAGTACAATAACATGAGATTGACGAAGTTGTATCGAAAAAAGCATCCAAAGCAATTATCTCTCTTGGATAAACCTTTGATGAAGTACCTTAAAAAGTCGGGGTTTGTAAAGGATTCAAATCAGCCTGTTTTACCTATCTCTACGATTTTTACTCCGATGGTTTACAGCAAGGAGCAGTTGGTAGACGGGTGTTTACCTTTGAATCCTAAGCGAAGCTCGCCTTCGGTTTTTTTGCATTTTTTGTCCCAAGCGATGTATGGAGGCGGCGGCGACTTGATGACACCGCAATCCGGCTTTGTATTTAAAGGAGTCATATTAGGTCAAGATCAAAATAAAGATCAATTTCCCGGTTTTGACATCATACAAAGTGATGTGCTTTGGATTAAATCGAATAAGCGACAGGGGGTTATATTGAGAGAAGGTTATGATCTTATTTCAGGTCGTGATCGTTTCATGCATGATGCTATCTTGCGCTTACATAGACTTTGTTTAGCTTATAAGCTGTTATCGGGACGATTGGTGAGAGCGCCGTTTCCGCCATCTAGACCGGCAAAAAAAAGGCGTTGTTGTCGTTGAGCTATTGTGTTTTTAGTTCTCGTTCTCTTGTTTCTCACGAAAGATGACAATCACTCGACCGATAAGCGAAATAAGTTGGGCGTTGTGTTTTTCGACAATCTTATCCGCTGTGTTGATAAAGCTTTCCTTGTCGCGCCCGGCAATCCGTATTTTTATCATCTCATGAGCAGTTAAGCTGGTTTCAATTTCTTTGTGTACATTTTCAGTGAGCCCTTTTGCCCCAATCATCACCACTGGTTTAAGTGAGTTTGAAGAGCGAATCAGTTGTTTCTTTTCTCTGTTCATTGTATTGCCTCCCGTAGAGAGTTGTTTTTCTTTTGTGGCATGATACACTGCCTATCATCTTTTAACAATGAGAAATAGGGTATGTCAAGTCGTAGCTGGAAAGATGAACATTTTAATGACCATTATGTGAAAAAAGCTCATAAAGAGGGATATGTTTGTCGCGCGGCTTATAAATTGATGGAGTTAAATGAGAAGTTCTCTTTGATTAAAAAGGGTGCTGTGGTGGTGGATTTGGGGGCTGCTCCTGGTGGGTGGTGTCAGGTTGTCTCTAAACTACTTAATGGGTCAGGTCGTCTGGTTGCAATTGATTTGTTACCACTTAAAGTGACGGGGGTGGCTGATTTTATTCAGGGCGATTTTACTCAAGAGGAATGTTACCATGAACTGTTGGCGCGTATTGGCACCCATGCGGATGTGGTTTTATCAGATATGGCACCGAACTTAACAGGAGTAAAAACAGCGGATCAGGCGCGTTCAGTTGGTTTGGTGGAGGAGGCGTTGGACATGGCGTTGTCGGTGTTGCAAACTGGGGGACATTTTGCTGCAAAGGTATTTCAGGGAGCGGGTGTTGATGAGGTGTTGACTCACATGCGTTCTCACTTTAACAAGGTTAAGATTTTTAAGCCGAGTTCGTCTCGTCCTAAGTCAGCTGAGATTTACATTGTTGGCCTGGGGTTGAAGAAAACAATCGAAAGCTTGGGTTAAGGATAAAATGTTCAATATTTCTACTATTTTTGGGGTTTGACTTGAAAAATTTGCTTATCATGGCTACATATCCTGTTATAATGGTCAAATATTGATGTTGGTTAGTGAAAAAAACGGGGTAACCATTGAATAATAACTTGATGAAGAATGTTCTACTGTGGGTCGTGATCGGCGCTTTTTTACTGTTTATTTTTGAGAATACGGGTAAATCAACCGGTGCTCAACCATTGGATTACTCTGCCTTGGTGACAAAGCTCGAGCAGGGGGAAGTTCAATCAATCACGGTTAATGATTCTGCAGGGGTAATCATTGCGAGTATGAAAGATGGTGCGGCAAAGTATCGTGTTACTTTTAGCCCTCAAGTCGAAAGTGATTTAGTTAAACACGCACATAAAAACAATACTGTGATCAAGTATATTCCTCCGCAAAAGCAAGGTATTTTGTTGACCTTGCTACTCAATATGTTGCCTTTCATCTTACTTATCTTGATCTGGTTTTTTCTCATGCGCCAGATGCAAGGTGGTGGCAGTAAGGGTGGGCCGATGTCTTTCGGGCGCTCTAAAGCTAAATTGCTGGGGGAGGATCAAATTAAAGTGACCTTCGATGATGTCGCAGGGGTTGAAGAAGCAAAGCACGAGGTGGCTGAGCTGGTTGAGTTTTTGCGTGATCCAGGTCGTTTTCAAAAGTTAGGTGGTAAAATGCCTTGCGGTGTTTTGTTAGTGGGCTCACCTGGTACGGGTAAAACCTTGCTAGCTAAAGCAGTAGCTGGCGAAGCTAGAGTGCCGTTCTTTACTATTTCCGGATCGGATTTTGTTGAAATGTTCGTGGGTGTTGGTGCATCTCGTGTTAGAGATATGTTTGAACAAGCGAAGCGTCGAGCGCCATGTATTATTTTCATCGATGAGATCGATGCTGTCGGTCGTCATCGTGGTGCTGGCCTCGGTGGCGGGCATGATGAAAGAGAGCAGACACTTAATCAATTGTTGGTCGAAATGGATGGTTTTGAAGGTAAAGAAGGAATCATTATCATGGCTGCGACCAACAGACCTGATGTATTAGATCCTGCATTGTTGAGACCAGGGCGATTTGATCGTCAAGTGGTGGTGCCTTTGCCTGATATTAAGGGTCGAGAAAAGATTTTGGAAGTGCACATGCGAAAAGTACCGATTGATAACAACGTGCGAGCAGCCTTGTTAGCAAGAGGAACGCCGGGTTTCTCCGGTGCGGATTTGGCGAATTTGGTGAATGAAGCGGCGCTGTTTGCTGCTCGTGCTAACAAACGACTCGTTACCATGAGTGAGTTTGAAAAGGCGAAAGACAAAATCATGATGGGCGCAGAGCGTCGTTCAATGGTGATGAGTGAACAAGAGAAGAAGCTGACAGCTTATCATGAAGCTGGTCATGCTATCGTGGGGCTTAAGGTCCCTGAGCATGATCCGGTTTACAAAGTGAGCATCATACCTCGTGGACGTGCATTGGGTGTGACCATGTTCCTGCCGGAGCAAGATCGCTATAGTTACACCAAGCGCCGCTTGTTAAGTCAGCTGTGTGGTTTGTATGGTGGCAGAATAGCGGAGGAGTTGATCTTCGGGCCTGATTCAGTGACCACTGGTGCCTCCAATGATATCGAGCGTGCCACAGAGATTGCTCGAAATATGGTGACTAAGTGGGGTCTTTCTGAGTTACTCGGGCCGGTGACGTACGGTGAAGAGCAGGGTGAAGTCTTTTTAGGTCGCTCAGTTAATCAGCGGCAAGAGATGTCGGAAGAAACATCCAATACAATTGATAAAGAGGTTCGCCGTCTGTTGGATGAAACTTATGAGACAGCACAGAAAATTTTAGAAGACAACATGACTTATTTGCACTTAATGTCAGATGCATTGATGAAGTACGAGACTATTGATGAAAGCCAGATAGCTGAAATTATGCAGGGCAAAGAGCCCACTCCTCCTGAAGACTGGGAGAGTGGTAATGATGTCGACTCATCAAATGAGCCTAGATCTGGCGGGGAGTCGGCTTCGGGTAGTTTCCTTGGCGGTCAACCAAACATATGATGAGAGAGTGAGGTTATCTGCTTTAGTCTATGGGTTTTCATGCTTTTTTTATTTTAAATCAACCGGTTAATCGTTAATTCACCTGGGGTTGGGGATATTCTATCTTGGTTATTTTTATTACCGGAAAAGCGAGCGTTTGCTGAGAGAATCGAGCGTATTTCTTATATCCTATTGGTGTTTCCAGGCGCATTCTGATTGAATCTCAAGTTGATAACAGTTAATATACAGCCCTGGGTTTTCTTTCTTATGACTTAAGGTTGTTTGTCTATGAAAAAGCGTTTTTTTGGTACGGATGGTATTCGTGGTTGCGTTGGTCAGGGTGCTATTACGGTTCCATTTATGTATCGATTGGGTCGTGCTATCGGTGCTGCTTTCTCCCATCAGTGTGCTCGGGTGTTGATTGCTCGTGATACTAGGATATCCGGTGCGAGCTTGCAAGTTGCACTTCAGGCTGGTTTGTCTTCGGTTGGCGTGGCGTCAGAAGCGTTGGGCGTGCTGCCAACACCGGCTGTTGCTTTTTTGGCGAAGCAAGAGAAAAATACCATAGGCGTGATGATAACGGCTTCACATAACCCTTATCAGGATAACGGAGTGAAGTTGTTTACTTCAAACGGCCAGAAAATTTCAGATGCTATGGAACTGGAAATTGAGAAGCATCTTTTGGCTGCTTCTGTTGAGGGTGATAGTAAAGCAGTTGGCACGGTTGTGGATAAATCTCATTTAGCTGAAATGTACGTTGATTATTGTATGAATGTGCTTGGCGATAATACGTGTTTTCAGTCATTAAAAGTGGTTGTTGACTGCGCTAATGGAGCAACCGTGTCGGTTGCGCAAGCGATTTTTTCTAAGTTATTAAAAAACGTCACCTTTATTCATGTCGAGCCAAACGGAGTTAACATCAATCTAGAATGTGGGGCGACGAATCTCAAATCTTTGAAGACGGCGGTGGTTGAGTCTCAAGCTGATTGCGGTATTGCTTTTGATGGTGATGGTGATCGCTTAATGATGGTAGATCATTTGGGGCGTGTTGTTGATGGTGATCAAATACTGGCTATTTTAGTCCAAGCGGAAGCCTCAAGTGGTTCTTTGCCTGGTGTTGTGGGCACGCTCATGACCAACTTAGGCTTTGAGCAACTGATGGCACAACACGGCATACCATTTAAACGTGCCAAGGTGGGTGATCGTTATGTTTTAGAGGTGTGTCACCACGAGGGGTGGAGTCTGGGCGGCGAATCATCAGGGCATATTATCAATCTTAAATACGCGACCACAGGAGACGCTATATTGTCAGCCTTACAGGTGTTGACTGCAATGGGAAAAACCGGTCGTAGCTTGGAGTTGTTAGCCTCAGAAATGAGAAAACACCCGCAAGTTTTGGTTAATGTTGCGGTTAATGAAGTTGTTGAAATGGATAAACACCCTGAGCTTCAACGTGAAATTGAAGCAGTGACATGTCGTTTAGGTGATCGTGGGCGTGTATTGGTTCGCCCATCCGGAACCGAGTCATGTGTTCGTGTTATGGTTGAGGGTGTATCGTCTGAAGAGATACACCAATGTGCCAATGAGCTTAAGGTTATAGTGGAAAATCATTTATGTTCAGTTACGGCTTAGCGTTGTTTTCTGTGTTTTTTTTCAATTAACTGAGAGGGTGTGGTGAGTCAATTGTCTAAGGCGGCAAAGCGAATAGGTGTTATTAGCCTCGTCATGATTACGGTCGGGTCGGTAGACAGTATTCGAAATTTACCCGCGAGCGCGATGCTGGGTGCGCATCTTATTTTTTTCTATGTGATAAGTGCGTTGCTGTTTTTTATTCCTAGTGCTTTGGTTGCCGCTGAACTGTCTTCGAGTTCAACCCAACGTGCTGGGATATACGATTGGGTGAGTAATGCATTTGGCCCATTGCCTGGTTTGTTTGCTGTTTGGTTTCAGTGGACAGAAAATCTTTTTTGGTATCCTTTGATTTTATCTCTTATTGTCAAAAGCTTGTTGACTTATTTTTTTCCTACTTCAAGTCATGATCAATTGTCTGATCGTGTTTTTGTTTCAGCCATGATAATTGCGTTGTTTTGGTGTATTACGCTCATCAATTTGAGAGGGGTTCAGTCGTCCGCTCGATTCGCGACGATGTGTGCTATTTTAGGTTTGATTTTGCCTTTTATCTTTATCATCGGGATGGGGGTGTTGTGGTGGATTTATTCACCTACGCCAATGTTAACAATTCATTTGACTAAACTGATTCCAGGGTGGCATGACGCAGGCTGGTCTAGCCTTACTGTGATAATGTTATCATTGATGGGGATTGAAATAGCGACGGTGCATTCGTCGAACGTGGAAAATCCGAATCGCGCTTACCCTTTGGCGTTACTGATTTCATCTGTGGTGTTGCTGTTAACTTTGGTTGGGGGTTCGTTGGCTTTAGCAAATGTGTTACCAGCTGGCCAACATGACCCGTTCACGTCGATTACGGTGTTTTTTAATCGTGTTTGCGGTTTTTTTCATATCACCTTTTTGGTTCCGGTGCTGATTGTGGCGGTGGTTCTTGGTTTAATTGGGAGTGTGAACAACTGGGTGATTGCTCCAACTCGAGGTCTTTGTTATGCCGCGAGTCAAGGTTGTTTGCCAAGCGTATTTATGACCAAGAATAAGCACGATGCTCCACAGTTTATGCTTCTACTTCAGGGTATTATGGTGACAGTGATTGCCTGCACCTTTGTTTTGTTTCCGCACTTAGTTACATCATTTAACTTGTTGACTGCTATTGCGTCGCAGCAATATGCTTGTATGTACATATTGATGTTTGCTGCTGCCGTCAAGCAGCGTTTGAATGATGCGTCTGATGATCAAGGTCAGCGTTTTAGAATACCGGGTGGAAATGCTGTTTTATTTTTATTGGCATCATTGGGTATTTTGAGTATGATTTCAGTTTTAGTCGTTGGATTATTGCCAGCTAATATGGGTTCATCTAGCTCAGTGGTGTTGCACGAATCTTTCCTGCTAGGTGGGATGTTGTTTTTCTTGCTGCTTGCATTGGCTTTGTATCGTTGGGCAGCACGTCAATCGGATGCGACACGCTAATTTGCGAGGCCATCGTGGCGTGTCGTTTTTATATTTAAGGAATGAGTATGCAAAAATTGAATCTAAAATCAGAGCCTAGGGTTGAGATTGAGTGGAATGGTGAAAAAGAGAAGCTGGCAATTTGCCGTTGTTGGCAGTCAAAAAGAATGCCTTTTTGTGATGGTTCGCATCGCGCTTTCAACGAAGAGCATAACGATTGTGTTGGGCCGGCGATTATTTGCGGTAAAAAAAAGGTTGATCAAAACCAATCTGAAACTGCTTCTTGAGCCTGTTTTTATTGTAACTTGCTGATTTTTTTAGCTCTCAAAATATTGCATCCAGTTTAGCTCTCGACAGTTGGTTAAATTATCGCTAGAATAGCCCAAATCAATAATAGAGGGTTAGGCTCATGACGATTGATCACGCTTTGACTTTTGACGATGTTTTAATGGTTCCTGCTTACTCGGATGTTTTGCCGAGAGATGTCTCTGTGAGGACTCGTTTGACTGAGAGTATTTTTCTTAATGTCCCTTTAATTTCTGCAGCCATGGATACCGTGACAGAATCGCGTATGGCAATTGCCATGGCAGAAGCGGGTGGGTTGGGTGTGCTGCATAAAAACATGCCGATTGAACTGCAAGCGCAGGAAGTGGTAAAAGTGAAGAAGTATGAGAGCGGTATCGTTAAGGACCCGGTTACCGTGTCGCCAAACTCAACCTTGGCTGAATTAAAGGCGTTGTCTCAGGCCTATCAATTTTCTGGTATGCCCGTGGTTGACGGCTCAGATTTAGTGGGGATTATCACCAATCGTGATATTCGCTTTGAAGATGATTTTGAACAGCCGGTGTCACGTTTTATGACACCAAAAGAGCGCTTGATTACGGTTAGTGAACACGCCTCCCACTCTGAGGTGATAGAGTTATTTCGTCAACACCGAGTTGAAAAGATACTCATCGTAAATGAGGCGTATCATCTACGAGGTATGTATACCGTGCGTGATATTATGAAGTCACAAGAAAATCCATTGGCCTCAAAAAATGAGTCAGGGCAATTACGAGTTGCTGCAGCGGTGGGTACAGGCGTTGAGTCTCAAAATCGAGTTGAGGCGTTGGTTGAAGCTGGCGTTGATATGGTCGTTGTTGACACGGCGCATGGTCACTCTGCGGGTGTGATTGACCGGGTTAAGTGGATACGAAAACAGTTTCCTGATTTGGCCATTATGGCGGGGAACGTGGCTACAGGCGAAGCAGCTTTGGCGTTGGCCGACGCAGGTGCAAACACCATTAAAGTGGGTATTGGTCCCGGGTCCATCTGTATTACTCGGGTTGTTGCTGGGGTTGGGGTTCCGCAGATTTCCGCTATTCAATCGGTGGCTCATGCGTTACGAGATAAACCGGTTTGTTTAATCGCCGATGGCGGCGTTCGTTTCTCAGGTGACGTTGCTAAAGCCATTGCTGCTGGTGCACATGCAGTGATGATGGGGGGGATGTTTGCTGGAACAGAGGAAGCTCCCGGTGATGTGGTGTTGTATCAAGGTCGCTCTTACAAGTCTTATCGTGGTATGGGGTCTATTGGAGCGATGTCAGGTCAACACGGATCGAGCGATCGATACTTTCAGTCACACCACAAGCAATCTCAAAAATACGTGCCTGAGGGCGTGGAGGGCCGAGTTCCCTATAAGGGCCCGTTGAAAGACGTGGTTCACCAGATGGTTGGTGGTTTATGCTCAAGCATGGGTTACACGGGCAATAAGACCATTGAAGAGATGCGGCACAACACCAAATTGGTACGCATTACCAATGCGGGAATGAAAGAGTCACATGTGCATGATGTGGCGATTACTCGCGAAACTCCCAATTACTCAATTGAAGAATAAAAATTATGTTATCAACTGTTTCTGATCGGATTCTAATCTTGGATTTTGGTTCACAATACACGCAGTTAATTGCGCGTCGCATACGGGAATGCGGGGTCTTTTCTGAAATCGTGGACGCTGAAGTTAACGAAGAAACTATAAGGCAGTTTAATCCTCGTGGGATTATCTTGTCTGGTGGGCCTGAATCTGTAACCACGGATGTCTTAAAGGCTCCGGATTGTGTTTTCACTTTAGGTATCCCGGTGTTGGGGATTTGTTATGGCATGCAAACCATGTCTGCTCAACTAGGTGGGGAAGTGATTTTATCAGATAAGCAGGAATTCGGTCATCGAGAATGCGTTGTCTCATCATTTGATGGTTTGTTTAAGCATTGTGATGTTAGTCAGGATGAACCTCGTTTGGATGTTTGGATGAGTCATGGCGATAAAGTGAAAACTCCACCTCCGGGTTTTCAAATAACGGCAACCACTGATTCAACTCCAGTTGCTGCAATGGAAAATCATGAAAAGCAATTTTATGGCTTGCAGTTCCATCCCGAAGTGACGCACACGAATAGTGGAAAGAACATTCTTCGTCATTTTGTGATTGGTATTTGTGGCTGTGATGGCTCGTGGCAATCGCAAAATATCATTGAGCAACAATTGCAAATCATATCTGACAAGGTCGGTGATGACCCTGTGTTGGTTGCTTTATCTGGCGGGGTGGATTCCAGTGTGGTGGCGGCCTTATTGCATAAAGCAATAGGTGATCGTTTAACATGCGTGTTCGTCGACACTGGTCTACTGCGACTCAACGAAGGTGACGAGGTGATGGCGTTGTTTGCTGAGCACTTGGGCGTTCGCGTGATTCGTGTGAATGCGCAAGAGCGCTTTATGACAGCATTGGCTGGATTGAATGACCCGGAACAAAAGCGAAAAGTGATTGGTGAGCAATTTATTCGTGTGTTTGAAGAGCAAGCAGATAAATTTAAAAACATGAAGTGGTTGGGGCAAGGCACCATCTATCCCGATGTGATAGAGTCGGCTAAAATTAAGAATGGCAAAGCGCATGTCATCAAGTCTCACCATAATGTAGGTGGCCTACCTGATGTCATGAACCTGCAATTACTGGAGCCACTGCGTAACTTGTTTAAAGATGAAGTGAGGAAGGTGGGTTTGGAGTTGGGCTTGCCGCATCCGCTATTGTATCGTCATCCTTTTCCTGGGCCAGGTTTAGGCGTTCGTATTTTAGGTGAGATCAAAGCCGAGTATATTCCGATTTTACAACAAGCGGACGCTATTTTTATCGAGGAATTGCGTCGCCATGATTTGTACTCAAAAGTGAACCAAGCGTTTGCTGTTTTTCTGCCGGTCAAATCCGTTGGGGTGAAAGGCGACGGACGTGTTTACAGCTACGTTATTGCTTTGCGTGCGGTTGAGACCGTGGACTTCATGACGGCAAGATGGGCTCGGTTACCCTATGATTTTATCGGTTTGGTGAGTAATCGAATTATGAATGAGGTTCCAGATGTGACGCGAGTGGTTTATGATGTCTCGGGTAAGCCTCCTTCAACGATAGAATGGGAATGATTCGTGCCTGTCTCTGATGAAGAGTGGATGCGTTTGGCGCTCAGTTATGCCGAACGTGCAGAGCACGAACAAGAAGTGCCTGTGGGCTGTGTCATTGTAAAAGACGATTCCTTGCTGGCTTATGGTTACAATCAACCTATAGCGCAGCATGATCCGACTGCTCATGCTGAAATTCAGGCGTTGCGATACGCAGGAGAAGTGGCGGAGAACTATCGACTAACCGGCACCACACTGTATGTGACACTGGAGCCTTGCGTGATGTGTATTGGAGCTATCTTGCACGCAAGGGTTGAGCGCTTGGTTTTTGGCGCGACCGATTTTCGTGCTGGTGCTGTTGAAACGGTATTCCGGGTGCCAGACGAGACGCGCTTAAATCATCGTTTGCAGTACCAGGGCGGGATTTTGGCGGATGAGTGCGCGACTCTGCTGAGGTCATTTTTTAAACGCCGGCGTTAAGCGTGCGATTATTTTCTGGTGTCCTGTTCATAGTTTGTTAT
>CACHNP010000047.1 GCA_902581285.1 uncultured Gammaproteobacteria bacterium
TGAATTAAGCTTGCATGTGGCACAAGAAAAGTGGCGCTTGTTCATGAAAAGAAAGGCCGATAAGGCCTTTCCTCGATTTGCTGAAAAGGTTTTTCAAAGAGATCAGAACCAGTGCCAGTTTTGTGGTTTTACTGCTACTGAACACCTGGATGTGATTAATATCGATGGAAACTACCGTAACAATAAGATGAGCAATCTGCTTACATCCTGCCCTTTATGTGCTCAGTGCTTTTTCCTGGATGCAGTTGGTCAAGGCGATTTTGGCGGTGGGACCTTGATTTATTTTCCAGAAGCCAGTCAAGCTGAGTTAAATGCATTATGTCATTACTTTTTATATAATATCGCATCAGGTAATGATTTGAGCTCAGAATCAAAAGATCATTATAGGCGTTTAAAAGCGCGCTCCGATGTTGTTGAAAAGAGACTGGGGCAAGGTTTAAGTAAGCCATCAACCTACGGTCAGATGTTGATAGATTGCCGCAAAGACGTGTCTGAATTGCACAAAAGTGTGTGTGATGCTGTTAGGCTGTTACCTAATTTAAGATCATTTGCGCCGAATGCTCTGTCGTGGGTTAAATCGTCTGTGAGTGATTTGGCTTCCATTTGATTTGGCTTCGATTTGATTTGGCGAATGAAACAAGGATGAATGTTATGAAAAAGATTATTGCACCACTTACCTCAACATTTAATTCACTGTTATCTTGGCTAGGAACGTCTTTAAATCAATCGACGGCGTCTTATTGTGAGTTGCAAACAGCTGACAGCACCAATGCGCTAGTCTGTAATGACGGCTCGTTGGTTTCCGTTCTTAGAATTGACGGGGTTAGATCTTTAATTGGCGCAACTGAGTTTGATCAATTGCAACGAGGGCTGGAGCTTTGTTTGCAAACGACCATGTCACAGCCAGGTTACAGTATTCAGGTTTTATTTAATTACAGTCGAGATGACGTTAAAAATTTAATCGCATCTATCTTTGAGCCAGCTTATGTAACTGCTGAAAAATTAAATTTATCTCTGAATGACTTATTCTCTGAGAGGTTGAGTAACCTGTCGCGCTATTGTTCTGAAGAAAAAGTGTATTTGGTTTTGATGACCCGGACTAATGCAGTCTCAGCAGATCAGAGTAAAGCGGCGATGAAAAAGAAAAATAAAATGATGAAAGAGCAATCAATACCCCCGTTCAAGCAGACGCAGAACGTGATTGCTGCGGTCACGGCCCTACGTGAAAGGCATGATTCATTTATAAATTCTGTCTCGAGTGATTTTAACGCGCAAGGTATAGTGGCTAAATTATTAAATATTCACCAAGCTGCACATGCTATTAGAAGTTTAGCTGATCCTCAATTTACCGCGAGTAACTGGCGCGCGTGCTTGCCTGGCGACAAGATCACAATTAAAGAGCTTGATTCCGGTGTGGATAGCGTGGCAGATGTGTTGTGGCCAAATTTGGCTAAGCAACTACTTCCCAGAGACGGTGAGCGCATGGATCTGCGAACCATTCGTTATGGAGATAGAATTTACTCAACCATATATATCGATTTGTTTCCTAAACAGGTTCAGCCTTTTTCTCGATTGTTAATGCGAGCCAAGTACCAATCATTGCCGTGGCGTATTTCTTTTCTAATAGACAGTAACGGTCTTGGTCACTCTGGAATACGGTCTGCTATGGCATCGATATTGACATTTACGTCTGGGCAGAACCGGTTGTTATCAGATTCGTTAAAACTATTGAGTTACATAAAGCTTAATACAGACGATGCGGTGGTGAGACTGCGTGTTGCGGTAACCACTTGGGCGCCGGTAGGCAAAGAACAGCTGTTGCGCTCGAGAGCTTCTATGCTGGCGAAAGCAGTGGAGAGCTGGGGGTCGTGTGATGTGTCTGAAATTAGTGGAGACGCATTTTCAGGTTTTATGGCAACCAATCTTGCAATGACAACCAAGTCGCCAGCGCAGAAAAGTATTGCACCGCTGTCTGAGGTGCTGAAAATGTTACCGTTTTTCCGTCCTTCCTCACCATGGACTAGTGGCGCAATTTTGTTTCGTAGTCCAGATGGTAAACCATGGCCTTATCACCCTGGGTCTCGTCATCAAACTACCTTCATTGATTTGATCTATGCACGACCTGGTTCGGGTAAGTCTGTGCTGTCAAATGCGATGAACTTAGCGGTGTGTATGTCACCGGGTATCATTCGCTTGCCTCGAATTTCGGTCATTGATATCGGCCCATCCAGTAGTGGATTAATTTCATTGCTTAAAGATGCACTTCCCGTCAGTCAGAAACATTTAGTTGCCTATCATCGATTGCGTATGACCTCAGATTACACGATCAATCCTTTTGATACTCAATTAGGTTGCCGCTACCCATCACCACTGGAGCGAACTTTCTTGGTCAACTTTATCACACTTTTGGCTACTCCTGTGGGGGCTGAAGTGGCATACGACGGGGTGCCAGACATGGCTGGCTTGATTGTGGATGAATTGTATAAGGCTTTTGATGATACAGCTAACCCTCATATTTTCTCTGCTGGTGTTGAGGAGTTGATAGACGGATTGCTTGAAGAAATTGATTTTGTTGCCGATCAGCAAACATCGTGGTGGGAAGTCACGGATGCTTTGTTCATGGCAGGTTACACCCATGAGGCTTCACTTGCTCAACGACATGCCATGCCGGTATTAGCAGATATTGCCTCCATCGCAAGGTTGTCTGCTGTTGAGGATTTATATGGTAAAATTACCGTATCGACTGGAGAGCCTCTCATTCACGCATTCACACGAATGATTTCTTCGGCCGTCAGAGAATACCCCATTATTTCTGGCGTAACTCAATTTGATTTGGGCGAGGCTAAGATTGTTTCTCTTGATCTGGATGAAGTTGCTAAAAGTGGTGGTGATGCGGCAAATCGGCAAACGGCGGTTATGTATATGTTGGCCAGATATGTTTTAGCTAAGAATTTCTACCTGACTGAAGAGGCGGTTTCTGATATGACTGAGGTCTATCGCGACTTTCATAAAGCTCGTATTTTAGAGATTCGTGAAGACCCTAAAAGACTGGTTTACGATGAATTTCATCGAACTTCGCATGCAAAAGCAGTGCGCGACCAAGTGATTATTGACATGCGAGAGGGGCGAAAATGGAAAGTTCAGGTGTCACTGCTGTCTCAGTCATTAGATGACTTTGATTCAGTGATGGTTGAGTTCGCAACGTCGATTTTCATTATGGATGCTGGGCCTGAGGCGAGTATTCAAAAAACAGCCAAAGTATTTGGTTTGAATGAAACGGCAAAAATAGCATTACGGCGTCGCGTACACGGTCCGCGTAAGGAAGGCGGTACGTTCCTGGGGATTTTTTCAACGAAAGAAGGAGTTTATACCCAGCTTTTAACAAATACACTCGGACCCATTGAGTTATGGGCATTAACTACCACATCAGAAGATGCCTTTATTCGTAATGCTTTATACAAGAAAATGGATGCGAGTAAGGCGCGTGCTGTTTTGGCCAAGTTTTATCCATCAGGTAGTGCCTTGAAGGAGATTGAAGAGACTTTATCTCGTATGAAGGAAGAGTCCGGCATGATTGATGACACGGTACAGCAAGGTGTTCTGGATACCATCATAGCTAAATTAGAGCAAGCTGCGATGACAATGGAATGAGCACTCATGCCTTTTATTGTGTGTGCCTCGTATCGCACTCTTTATTTAATATTTAATATTTTCTCTTTTTTTTGTGCGCGCTTAATTTTTTGATAATAAAACCATGTTACTATCCCTCGGATTTACGCTATTTTGAGGGGGGGGGGGCATGTCAAAATTCCAAATTTTATGTAGGCAATATCAGCAAACTAGAGAAAATTTCAACCTGATTGTCGGTGGATACCTTCAATCGTTACAGATGAACTTATTGGGGAAAACGGAGAATGCGGATTGTCTTTTAAAACAGCTCCGGGTGTTGGCTCAGGGTCAGTATCATTCAATTTCACACAAACTCAATTCGGCTTACGACTATGATTTGCAAAAATGCAGACAAAAATTGGCGTACGCTCAAGTGACATTAGTGTCTGAGCTATGCGCTAACCTGTCATCAACAGGGCTGTCTGTTTATGATATTTACAACGTTTCATCTAAGCTTTTCTCGCTGTACCAGACGTATCATGAGTACGTTAAAATGATGGTTGTGTCAATTGAAAAAGATTATTGCTTTCAACGCTTTAAAAAAGATGCTGCTTTGGAGTACTTAGCTATTGAGCTGAGAAATTCCAAGAAGATGATCTTGATCCTCAACCAGTTTATAAGATCTTGTGAGTATGGTGGTCGAGTTGAATTCACAAGTGATAATATCGAAAAGGCGATAAAACTGTTTTCGGAGCTTTGCAGTTTACTCACTATTCATGTTAGTGGCGTTGACATTGATTCTGTTGTGAAAAGCCAATTAATTCAGTTTTTTACTAGTCTTGCAGGTCAGCGAATGAGCTCACCGAATCACGTTTCACAAGTTACGGATAAAGACTTTTCAAAGGCTAATTCTAGCTCAAAACCCAATCAATGGGCCGCCGGTTTTGGCTTTGTAGCCAAAGATTGCACTCGGAAAAGTGACAACACCCCAGGAATCCTCGGTATGCAGAAAGAGGTGAGGGGTGCGAAGCGGTTAAAACTAAGTGCTTTGATTTAGTAATCAATGCGTTTTTTTTATTAGCAGCTGCGCCCCATAACATAAATACCGTTGGTTTTGCATGCTGGTTAATTTGACTAATGATATGGTCAGTGAATGCTTGCCAGCCGATTGATGCATGTGAGCCCGGTTTGTCTTTTTCAACTGTCAGAACACTGTTCAGTAGTAATACGCCTTGTTTTGCCCAATGTTCTAAGTTGCCGTGAGACGAGGGGGTGGTGCCGAGGTCGCGGTGAAGTTCTTTGAATATGTTGCGCAGTGAGGGTGGCGGTTTGATTCCATGGGGAACAGAAAAGCTCAAGCCATGAGCTTGATTGGGTCCGTGGTAGGGGTCTTGTCCAATGATAACCACCTTGGTTGTATCAAATGGGGTGAGTTCAATAGCTTTAAATACATCGCAGTCCGCCGGGTACACGGTTGTGGTGTTACGTGTTTGTTGAAGTGTTTTTTGCAGCTGTAAAAAATAAGGTTTTTGTTTTTCTTGGTTTAACAAGGACTCCCATGTTGGTATGCTGCTGTCATTTTGTTTCAGTGGCTTCATGGATGTTACCCGTTTAATAAAATGTCCGTTATTGATCAGCGCTAGATCTAATCGAGACAGCGAAGTGCTGGTATTGATCTACTCAACATTGGTTTCGGTTGTTTTTATTCCCAGCTCGGTTAGCTGGCCGTTCTCAACCACGGATGGTGCATTGGTTAACGGACACGATCCAGTTTGGGTTTTAGGGAACGCGATAACATCACGAATGGACTTGGATTCAGTCATCAGCATGGCGATCCGGTCTAAGCCGAACGCAATTCCGCCATGAGGGGGGCAGCCATGTTGTAAGCCATTCATCAAGTGACCAAATTGCTCATTGGCTAGTACACTATCCATTCCTAATACGTTGAGTGCTGCCAGTTGCGTATCGTGTTGATGAATACGAATTGATCCACCACCAATCTCATAGCCGTTGAGGACCAAGTCGTATGCTCTTGATAAACACGCCCCTGGATCCGCTTTGAGCTTGTCAGGATCGGTTTCTTTAGGCGCGGTGAATGGGTGATGCAGCGCTTGCCATCGCCCGGTGTTGTCTTGTTCAAACATAGGGAAGTCCACAACCCACACCGGTCGCCAACCTCCCTCGGTTAGGTTTAGGTCCTGTCCCAGTTGGACGCGTAAAGCGGCCAGTGAATCAGAGACAATGCGGTAACTGTCTGCGCAGAAAAACACAATGTCTCCGGTCTTCGCATCCACTCTGTCTAGTATCATCTCAACAATGGGTTCAGATAGAAACTTTAAAATAGGCGATTGTAAACCTTCTAAGCCGGCTGATCTGTCGTTAACTTTGATGTAAGCCAGGCCTTTTGCGCCATATTTTTTGACAAAAACAGCGTAGTCATCAATCTGTTTTCTAGTGAGGCATGCGTTACCGTTAGGTGCTAGTATGGCCGCAACACGTCCGTTTTTATCGTTGGCGGGCCCACTGAAGACTTTGAATTCAACATCCTTTACGATATCGTTGACATCGACGAGCTCGAGTGGGACGCGAAGATCAGGACGGTCAGTACCAAAACGTTGCACCGCTTCTTGGTATGTCATGCGTGGAAATGGCTGCGGTAGGGTGATTTGGATGACGGATTCAAACAAGCTGAGAATCATGGATTCGATAAGAGATTGTATGCTCTCTTCGTCCATGAAAGACATCTCTATATCTAATTGAGTGAATTCGGGTTGCCTATCAGCGCGTAGATCTTCGTCACGAAAACAGCGAGCTATTTGGTAATAACGATCAAAACCGGCAATCATCAGCAGTTGTTTGAAAATTTGTGGGGATTGCGGTAGCGCATAGAAGTGACCCCGCTGGTTACGACTGGGTACTAAATAGTCACGTGCGCCTTCTGGAGTTGACTTAGTTAGGATTGGAGTTTCTATTTCGCTAAAGCCATGTTGATGGAGAAAGCTTCGTAGATGATGATTGATAGCGGCGCGCAGTTGTATTTTACTTGCCATTTCTGCTCTACGCAGATCAATGTGGCGAAATTTTAATCGAGTGTCTTCCCCTACTGGTTGGTACTCATCGACATTAAAAGGTAAATCTTTGGTTTGGTTGTGTATGATAATTTGATGAGCCAATACCTCAACCTCACCCGAAGCGAGTTTGGTGTTTATGGCATCTTGAGGTCGATGACGCACTTTGCCCGTGATTTCGATGACATACTCGTTACGGACAATCTGGCCTTTAGCGTATGGTTCAGTTTCTTCTGGCGCGCAGACCACTTGAATTCGACCACCTTTGTCACGTAGGTCAATAAATATCAGCCCTGAATGAACTCGCCTCCTGTGGACCCAGCCGCAAAGCGTGATCTCTTGGTCAATTAATGAAGTGTTCACTTGGTTACTGTAATGTGTTCGCATGTTTGACGGTGTCCTATTGGTTGACTTTAGCTTCAGATGGTAACGATTTAGGCGATTTAGTGCAAGAATCTAAGGGGTGTTTTTTGTTAAAACAGTGTGTTTTACGTCATCTTAGATATTTTTTTTGTTCAATCTGCCCTCGCTTTAAAGATTTCACTCTAATTATACGACCATTTGAATGTTGATGCAGTTTAACCTGGTGGAATAGGTTGTGCTATCTGATTATGAGTCAATTTTTGGCGTTGACTCATCGTTGGTGATTTGAAAGTTAGCAGGTGTTACTACGCCAAGTGAGATGATGAATTGCAAAGCCTCTTCAACAGCAATGTTAAGTCGTCGGGAGTCTTCTTCTGGTACCAACAGGATAAATCCTGATGTCGGATTGGGTGTGGTAGGAACAAACACGGTGACTAATTTTTTATTGGTGTTATTATCTAGAAATGGCTCCGAGGTTTGGAAGGCTAAACTGTAAACGCCTTTCCTGGGGTACTCAATCATGAGTACGCGTTGAAAAGATTTATTGGAATTGCTCAGTATGGCGTTAGAAATTTGCTTTATCGCTTTGTATATAGTTTTAACCAACGGTATACGTTCGAGAATCTTTTTTTCCGTTGCTTTGAGTACTCTTTTTCCGAAAAAATTGGTGACAAAAAGTCCTGATAGAGCCAGTATAAAAAGGCTCAAAATAAAACCTATTCCAGGAAGCTCATGGCCCTTAAAGTAAGGGATTAAGTCACCGACCAGGGTTTGTGGTTGCCAGCTATGAGGCAGGTTGTCGAAAATATTGTCCAGTATCTTGAACACAAAAAGTAAAATATAAAAAGTGACTAGGATTGGTATCCAAACTATTAATCCAGCAAAAAGCCAGTTCTTGAATTTGCTTAAAGTGCGGTTTACTAGAGGGCGTTTTTCACTCATACCAGTCCTTTGTTTTGGTAAATAAGACGTGCGTGTCAACCGTGTTGTGATTGATAATTTTATTCTAGCGCATTTTTTAATTAAGTGCAGTCTTTGAGAATAAAATTTAACATATTTATCAGAAAAGAAAATAGGGCACCTCGCAAAACTGCTTCGGTGCCCTATTGTTTCAGGGAGGGGGGGGAGATTATGTTTAATGTGTTATTCCCATTGCAATGAGCCACCTGTCTGGTATTCGATAACACGGGTTTCAAAAAAGTTTTTTTCCTTTTTTAGATCCATCATTTCGCTCATCCAAGGAAATGGGTTGCTGACGTTATCGTATATTTCATCCAGTCCTAGCTGTAGAGCCCGTCTGTTAGCAATGTATTTGAGGTATTCATCAAACATTTTCGCATTGAGTCCTAGAATACCACGTGGCATGGTGTCAATGGCGTATTGGCATTCGATTTCAACGCCTTCTTTTATCATATCAACTACTTCTTGCTTGAATTGATCGGTCCAAGTGTCTGGGTTTTCTATTTTGATTTGATTGATGACGTCAATACCAAAATTTACGTGCATCGATTCGTCACGTAGAATATACTGAAATTGCTCTGATGTTCCCGTCATTTTGCCTCGTCGACCCATGGCGAGTATCTGAGTGAATCCAACATAAAAGAACAATCCTTCAGTCACAACGTAGAATGCAATTAGTGTGCGTAACAGTTGCTGATTGGTTTCTGTGGTTCCAGTTTTGAAATTGGGATCGCTTAGATCTCTGGTGTATGGGATGGACCAAGCTGCTTTGTTAGCAACAGCAGGAACTTCTCTATACATGTTAAAGACTTCAGATTCTTCTAGCCCTAGACTCTCAATGATGTGTTGATAGGAATGCGTATGTAATGCTTCTTCGAAAGCTTGTCTCAGTAAATACTGGCGGCACTCGGGGTTGGTGATATGTCGATAGATCGCTAGCACAAGGTTGTTGGCGACTAAAGAGTCGGCTGTTGAGAAATAGCCTAAGCTTCGTTTGACGATCGTCCTTTCATCTTCGGTCAGACCTTGGGGGTTTTTCCATAGTGCGATATCTGCTGCCATATTAATTTCGTTGGGCATCCAATGGTTGGCGCAGGCAGTTAAGTACTTATCCCAAGCCCAACTGTATTTGAACGGAACTAATTGGTTGAGGTCAGCGCGGCAGTTGATGATTTTTTTGTCATCAACTCGGATTCGTGATGCACCCAGTTCGATGTTTTCAAGCCCCGTGTTTTGGGCAGCTGATTCACTGTTGTCTAGCGTGGATTCTGTTTTAGCGGGTTGCGCAACGTTGGCTTTAGGTTTGCTTAAAGCAGTGGTTTCTTCTACTGTTTCTAATTCACTCCAGTCGACAAGTGTGGTTGATTCGCTCATGATTTATTTCTCCAATTATTGACAGGCTTCGCAGTCTGGATCGTTGATGGAACATGCTTTTGGGGCGATGTTGACGGCATTAAGTTTTGAGTCACTAATGGTGGCTCTTTCCGTATTAGATGCTCCAAGGCTGCGTAGGTAGTATGTGGTTTTTAGACCACGTAGCCAGCACATTCTATAGAGAATATCCAGTTTTTTCCCTGACGGCTCTGCCAGGTATAAGTTGAGTGATTGAGCTTGGTCAATCCACTTTTGCCGTCTAGAAGCCGATTCAACCAGCCATTTTGGTTCCACTTCAAATGCAGTTGCGTAAAGTGATTTAAGGTCAGCGGGGATTCGTTGAATTTGTTTAAGGTTGCCGTTATAGAACTTAATATCATGGATCATGGCGCTGTCCCATAGTTTGTGTTTTTTCAGATCCTTGATAAGGTACGGGTTCACAACGGTAAATTCGCCAGATAAATTCGACTTGACGAATAGATTTTGGTAGGTCGGCTCGATCGATTGAGTGACGCCGCAGATGTTTGAAATTGTCGCAGTGGGCGCAATTGCCATGACATTCGAATTTCTCATGCCTTGCTGCTTCACTTTTTCGCGTAAACTTGACCAGTCTAGGCGTGTGGTGGTGTCTTGTTCGAGGTAGTCTGGTCGTGCCTTTTTAATTAATTCAATTGAGTCTATAGGCAGTATGCCTTGACTCCACAGTGATCCAGCGTAGCTGTCGTAGCTGCCTCGTTCTTTTGCGAGGTCTGTAGAAGCGGATATGGCAAGGTAGCTAATCAGCTCCATTGACTCATCCGCAAAGGCAACAGCTTGATCTGACGCATAAGGAATCCGTTGTTGATACAATGCGTCTTGGAATCCCATGATTCCCATGCCGACAGGGCGGTGCTTTAGATTGGACTCGCGAGCTTGCGGTACGCTGTAGTAATTGATGTCGATGACATTATCGAGCATGCGGGTAGCCGTTTTGATGGTTTTTTCTAGTTTTTCCCTATCGAGTTTGCCATCTTTCATGTGCTGGGCTAGGTTGATGCTACCTAGGTTGCAAACTGCAATTTCCTCTGCGCTGGTATTCAATGTGATTTCAGTGCACAGATTTGAGCTGTGAATGACACCAGTGTGTTGTTGTGGTGAACGAATGTTGCAAGGGTCTTTGAAGGTAATCCACGGATGCCCAGTCTCAAATAGCATACTTAGCATTTTTCTCCACAATTTTACTGCGGATATTTTTTTGCAACGTATTTCATTCTTTTCAGCTTTAGCCTCGTAATCAAGGTAGTGTTTACGGAACTCATCGCCATAGGTTTCGTGTAATTCAGGTGCTTCATTAGGGGAAAATAACGACCATTCTTGATCTTTGAAGACCCTTTCCATGAAAAGATCCGGTACCCAGTTTGCCGTGTTCATGTCGTGTGTTCTTCTGCGATCATCCCCGGTATTCTTACGTAAATCAAGAAATTCTTCGATATCCATGTGCCACGTTTCGAGGTAAGCACAAACCGCGCCTTTGCGTTTGCCACCTTGATTAACAGCGACTGCAGTTGCATCAGCAACATTGAGGAAAGGCACGATACCCAAGGATTTTCCGTTAGTGCCTTTGATGTGTGCTCCCATTGCGCGAACAGAACTCCAGTCGTTTCCAAGACCGCCAGCAAACTTCGATAGTAGAGCGTTATCTTTGATGGCGCCATAAATTCCTGATAGATCGTCAGGTACTGTGGTGAGGTAACAGCTGGATAACTGGGGTCGACGTGTGCCGGAATTGAATAATGTCGGTGTGGATGACATGTAGTCAAAACGGGAGATGAGCTCGTAAAATTCAATCGCGCGTTGGTTTTTTTGCTCGCCTTCACAGTGAGCCAGGCCCATGGCAACTCGCATAAAGAATGCTTGTGGAAGCTCTATTCGGCACTCGTCACGATGGATAAAGTAGCGGTCAAATAGTGTCTGTAAGCCAAGGTAGGTGAATTGGTGATCCCTTTCTGGCTTCATTGCTTGGCTAAGTTGCTCGATATCGAAGTCCATTAGGGAAGGGCTCAGAAGCTCGTATTCTATGCCTTTTTTGATGTATTCAGGGAAATAACGTTGGTACGAGGAAGCGATATCTTCCCAGTCATAGTTGATGCTGAAGTGGTTCAGGCCCTGTTCGTAGATGGTGTGAAGTAATAGGCGTGCAGCGACGAAACTGTAGTTGGGTTCTTGCTCTACCAAGGCGCGTGCGGACATGACCAGTGCTTGAAAAACATCAATGCGTTTAACCCCGTTGAAAAGGTTGTTTAATGTGTCTGAAAGGATAGGTGACGGTTTAACGTCACAGAGATTCGAACACGCTTCCGCTACGATGTTGTTGAGCCACTGTTGATCAAGGATTTCTGATTCCCCGTTGTCCAGCGTGATGAGTATGTCGTTAGCCGTGCTGTTGACGTTGTCTTTGAGTCGTTGTTTTCGCCTCTCTTCTCGGTAAAGAACGTAGTGTCTGGCAACCTTGTGCTCGCCTGCTCGCATTAAGCTGAGCTCCACCATGTCTTGAATAGCTTCAATGTGTAAAGTGCCGCCATCAGACCAGTTGGCTTCCAGTCGTTGTGTGATGTCTTCGGTTAATGAGGTGGCGATGGCTTGAATGCGTTCAGACTTTGCTACATTCGACCCTTCGGTGGCTAAAAAAGCATTTGTGATAGCCAATCGAATGCGCTCAGGTTCAAACAAAACCACGTGGCCCTCTCGCTTAATGACGCGTAACACGCCCGGTGTGCTGATGAGAAGTTCTTCATTATGAGTGCTGGGTTCTTGTGCGGTGGTTGATGTCATTTTGATAACGCTCCTTTGTTAACGGTGTGGCTCCATGTGCAACTCTGCAGTCTGTCCCAGATTGGTCCCTTTAACTACATGTTGTTGTTTTCTGATCCATAGACACAAGATAGTGTGTTTATCGGTGGATTGCAATAGCAAAAGCTGGGGGTAAGATGTGGATAAAGTGTGAATTTCTTTTTTTCTTTTCCAATGGATTAATGCTTATCTTTTTTGTCTTTTTTTTGTCAGCGGCTGGTGCTGTTGTGATTCATCTTCCGTTTGACTTAGATAATATTGTTGCAACAGGAACTTATCTCTTGCACGAGAATACGGTATAATAAGGTTAATTTACAAATAAAAAAATGTACCTCAAGGAGGGTGTTTTGATTGATGAACATGGTTATCGTTTAAATGTGGGTATCATTGTTGCTAACAGCTCCAATCAGTTGTTACTTGCCCAGCGATTTTTTAATCCGCAAGCTTGGCAGTTTCCTCAGGGCGGAATCAAGGAACACGAAAGCACGACTCAGGCGATGTATCGAGAACTCTACGAAGAACTGGGGTTGAAAGCCGGTGATGTGTCTTTGCTTAAAGAATCTTCTCGATGGTATCACTATGATTTACCAGAAAAATTTCAGAGGCCTCACCAATCACCCTTGTGCATTGGTCAAAAACAAAAGTGGTTCTTATTGCGCTTGCTAGGGGATGATGCTGTTGTTAATTTGCACACTATGTCGCGACCTGAGTTTGCGCACTGGGAATGGGTTGATTATTGGAATCCGATTGATCGTGTGATTGATTTTAAAAAGGGTGTTTACACGAAAGTGCTGACTGAGTTTGATCATTTTTTAAATAGCTGAGGGCGTGAACGATGCTGGCGATGATTAATCGTATAGTGCATGAGACATCACGAGCAACCAACCTGTTGGATGCTCTGAATTTGATTGTGACGCATATTCAGGAAACGCTATCATCTGATGCCACCAGTATTTTTTTATGTGATGATGACACCGGTGAATACGTTTTGCTGGCAACCGAGGGCCTGGATTCCGCTTTGGTTGGAAAAGTGAGGGTTAATTTTGCTGAGGGCTTGATCGGTTTGGTTGGTGAGCGGGAGGAGCCCATCACGGTTCAAGACGCTCCCAGTCACCCGCATTTTCTTGACTACCCTAAATTAAACCAAACGAAGTATCTGAGTTTTCTTGGTGTGCCAATTATTCATCGCGCGCATTTACAAGGCGTGTTAGTGATTCAGCAACAGGCTGAGCGTATTTTTGCAGAAGAAGAAGTGGCTTTTTTAACCACGCTATCGGCACAGTTGAGCAGTGAAATTGCCGCCGCGAAAGCCAAAGGGGCGATGGCGGATTGGCTGGCGGGTGGTCAGCGAAGACGCAGTAAAGATCGCGTTGTGGCAGGCGTGAGCGGAGCGCAGGGCGTGGGTATCGGTAAAGCAGTAGTGGTCTTTCCGCAAGCCGATTTGACCGCTGTTCCTGAGCGTAAAATCGATAATGTTGAGGAAGAAATTCAGGCATTTGAAACGGCGTTATCCAAAGCGCGATCGGACATAGAAGCGTTACAGACACGTTCGAAAGAAGTTCTCTCAGTTGCAGAAAATGCTATTTTTGATGCTTATTTGCGTATTCTAGACAGTCGATCGCTGATGAATGAGATTGAGGACCTGATTGAATCGGGTCAGTGGGCTCAAGGTGCGGTTAAACAAGTTATCGGTAAGCACGTGATGCAGTTTGAGTCATTGGAAGATTCGTACTTGAAAGAACGCGCGGCTGATTTCCGTGATTTGGGTCGCCGAATTTTGGGTTACTTGCAGTCATCAGATAAACCGGCGGCATTAGCATACCCGAAGAGCACCATCTTGGTGAGTGAAGAGGTAACGGCCACAAGTATTTTGGAAGTACCTGAAGGTCAATTGGTTGGTATTGTGTCTGGCTCCGGTTCCAGTAATTCGCATGTGGCTATTTTAGCCCGGGCGTTGGGTGTGGCTGCGGTGATGGGCGTTCATGGCAGGTTTACATTCAGCCTTCAGCAGCGTTAAAAAAAGAATTCAAAAGTTTAGCTGAAGAAGAAATCGAACTGGACGAAGAGTTGCAGGGTTTGCAAAATGAGCCCACGGAAACCCCAGACGGTCGATCAATTAACCTCTATGTCAATACGGGTTTAGCGGTTGATGGTGGGCTATCACTCAGCGCAGGGGCGGAAGGGGTTGGCTTGTATCGCAGTGAAATGCCGTTTATGCTGCGAGAGCGTTTTCCCAGTGAAGCAGAACAGCATATTATGTATCGTCAATTACTCAATACGTTTTATCCCCGGCGTGTTGTAATGCGGACGTTGGATGTGGGTGGTGATAAGCAACTGCCTTATTTCCCACTTGAAGAAGAAAACCCTTTTTTAGGTTGGCGCGGTATTCGAATCACGCTGGATCACCCTGATATTTTTTTAATGCAACTTCGTGCTATGCTCAAAGCCAGTGTGGAGCTTAATAACCTATCGATTATGTTTCCCATGATTGGCTCGCTGTCTGAGGTGGAGCGATCTTTACGCTTAGTTGATCAGGCGTATGAGGAATTAAGAGAGGAGGGGTTTGATATCAAGAAACCGCCCGTGGGAATTATGATTGAATTACCCGCAGCTGTTTTCCAAGCTTATGAGCTGGCAAAGCGTGTTGATTTTGTGTCTGTTGGTAGTAACGATCTGATTCAGTATATCTTAGCGGTTGATCGAAACAACGCAAGAGTGGCGCATTTGTATGATGGTTTTCACCCTGCCGTGTTACGTGCGTTATCTGAGATTGTTAAGCGTGTGCACAAGGCAGGAAAAAAAGTTTCTATTTGTGGTGAAATGGCCGGTGATCCGTTAGCCGTGCCTTTGTTATTGGGGATGGGTTACGATAGCTTGAGTATGAGTGCTAGAGTGCTGCTACGGATGAAGTGGGTGATCAATCGCTTTGAATACGCGACCGCAAAGGACGTGGTAAAAGAGGCGCTGGCAATGGATGATCCGACTGAGGTGCGTTGTCACATGGAAATGTTGCTTGAGGAATTGGGGCTAGGTGGGTTGATTCGCGCGGGTAAATAAAGTCGACTAAGGAAGGCGCAATGTTATTGGTGTTGATGTTATTTCTGCTGCTGGGTTTGGTTGCGGGTTTTTTGTCTGGTGTATTAGGTATTGGAGGCGGGATTGTGGTGGTCCCTGGGTTGATGTATTTATTTAAGTACAAGCTATTTTACCATGCTCGTTTGATCAATTTGGCCGCTGGGACATCCTGGGCAATTATGATTTTGACCACAGGGCGATCGTTTTTTTTTCGTTACATCGACTTTAAGCCAGCTAGGTGGGCTTACAAGAAAATGGTCGGGGGGTTGGTGGTAGGTGCGCTCGTGGGAGGGGTGTGTGCGCATTTTTTACATCCTCATGTGATTAAGCTGGTTTTTTCTGTGATTTTGT
>CACHNP010000048.1 GCA_902581285.1 uncultured Gammaproteobacteria bacterium
AAATTTGTTACTGTTAACTGCACGCTTACTATTGTCACAAGGGTTAATATTCGGTCATAATATACGGATAGCTGAAGAATATGAATTAGCTTTTCTTTCTTTGCATAATATCGTATATTTTAGCGATAATAATTTTTTCTAGAGGGTGATTATGAATAGAGTAACTCCGCGCATTGGAATTGAAAAGGTCTTACTTGACTCAGCTATGCACCCCTTTCTCAAAACTTGTTCCACTCCACTAGCTCGAGCTTGCGATAGTGTTTTGAAGTTCGGGAAATTGAATCGTCACCTAGCATACTTCAAAGATAAGTCATTGTTAGAGATATTCAAAATGAATAAACGTCATTTTGAGTATGATTATGAGGATAAAGATAACTTAGTTACTAAGATTCCCAGTCGCGGTGCAGTGGTTATTCTGGCTAATCATCCCACCGGTCTCGCTGAAACACTTATCTTAACAGAGTTAATTTATCAAAAACGCAAGGACGTAAAAGTTCTAAGTAATGGCTTGCTGGGTGATATTAAAGAAATTTCCTCGTTATTGATTAGTATTGACCTGCGGCATAAAGATAGTCAACATGAGTCTTTTTTAAACTGTGAGAATCATTTGAACGATAGTGGCGCGTTACTTATCTTCCCAGCAGGCGAGATATCAAGTCGTCATAATCAATATAGCTATCCGCGTGATCGACGTTGGTCACAGAGAATCATCGCACTAGCTACAAAGGCTAAAGCAAAACTTATTCATGTTCACATTAGTGGCATGAATTCAAAATTATTCTATGCAGTGAGTAGACTTAACTTTAATTGCCGTTTAGCGCTGGCCAGTATCGAAACCTATAATAAAAAAAAATCACCTTTTGGGATACATAGCTCCGAACCAATTGCTATGAGAGATGATCCTCTAGTCGGCCCAAAGCAAGTTGCAAATGGACTGCGCTATCTCAACTACGCTCTGCCTCATAGGTCATTTTTCTCTGAGTTGCATAATATCACATATACTAGTGAAGCAGATGATACTTGCTTTATTACTCCAGAGTATGTCTATATGAATGCTTGCAGTGAGATAGCTAATCTTTCAGATAATTCTATGTTGTTCCAACGAGGATCTTATGCGCTTTACGATGTTGATATCGATGCAGCCCCAGGAATAATAAACTTTATTCAGTTTGAGCGAGAAAAAGCATTTCGCGCAGTTGGCATGGGCTCCGGGGAAAATAAAGATGCAGATAATTTTGACTCAATAGCAAGACACTTAGTAATATGGGATAATGACGCCAGTAAATTAGTAGGCGCTTACCGTTATAGTATTATCACAAGGCCATCAGACGCTAGCTACGTATCCAGCCTGTTTCCTTATAACAAGATTGAGTGGCTAAAGGAAGGTGATAGCCTGGAGCTGAGTCGTGCTTTTGTCGCGCCTGAATATCAGAAAAACTCAAATGCTTTAAAGTACTTGTTATTCGGCATTTCGAAAGTGCTAAAGAATAATGAGCAGGTTAGATTTATGGTGGGTTGTAGCTCAATTACTAATACGTTCTTTCCACAAAAGATCCTTGATTTGTTAGCTATTTATTTGCAGCATAATGCAGCCAGGAATGATTATATGATGCGACATTTTACAGCTAGAAACCCTTATGATATTCAGTATGATATACCTCGAGAGATAAAAGAATCCGTACAGCACTGTATTACTTTAAAACAGCTTGAGAATGTGTTTTTTCAGTTATCTGGTGTGAAATATGCGCTTCCGATACTATTTAAATTATACGAATCAGTCGGTGTGAAATTTTTAAGTGCGGGAGTTGATTCTTCATTTTCAAGTATTGGTGTTTTGAGTATATGGGATCTTAAGTTTAACCTTACTGAAAAAGGCAAAATGTTTTGCTTGCCGGAAGATTGGCCGTACTTTAAAGCCAGATTTCATACAAGTTTTTGATTGTGATTTTGTAAAAAGGTTGGTCTTTTTTGTCTCAAAATCAATGCGCAATTGGCTGATTTCATCTTTTTACACCAATTTCGATTGCTCTCTTTTAGTGAGTCAAGATCACCTATGGCAATCATGCCACTCTCAATATCGACAAACCCACGTTTAGTTGCCATTGTTCGGGGTTCTGAGAAACCCATCCCTACCATCCAAGCCTTTGTTATGCGAGATCTTAAAGATCCTGCTTTAGACCAATCAGTCACTTGTTTGATTTCATTAATAATTAGAATGCACCCAGGCATGTCTTCTAGGCTGAGTTGTTTCTTATAAAAGAGATGATAGATGTGATGAGAGAGTTTACGACAAGTATTAATCTTATCACGATATTACTGTTGTTGGCTAAGGAGCCAGAGCTCATGAATTTCTTTAAACTCAAGTTGTTGCTGCATTAAATCCGCTCCTCATTCGAATTTCGATTCACTCATCAGCGATGGCTATGTTCAGACCCGAAGCTTCATGATTGATTACAGACCTATCTGAGTGAATGCATCGTTAGTTGAGGGCTTCTTTTGGCGAGCAGAACGACACCGCCATCCTTTCTGAATAGCCACAGTAAATGCAAGAAACACAACCCCAACCACACCCAATCCAAATAACATTTTTGAATCGATTTCAAACGAGCTAGTCGCACCATGAACATTGGAGCCTAAGCGCCTTGGTGTTGCAAAAAAACTATGGCCGTTTGCAGCGCTCTCTAATTTCATGGACTCATAGCAGTCTGAAAATCGTTGTAATTTTTTATCATCGGTAAGTAACGGTTTACCCTTCCTCAAACAATCCAACAACTGTGGCACTGATGGTCGATCATTCGATGTCTCATGCTGTGGATTTCCCGGCATCGATAACTCCGCTTGCACCTGTAGATCATGACTACCCGCTTCACTGGATGGGGTATAGTCACCATAATGAACGTCATAGGGTAATGATCGATTAATCGAACGGTACAACAAATACGTCGCTTCAGAACACACCAAGTGATTGTACTCAGGCTGCAAAACCGGTCGCTGATTTTGATGTGAAAGGTGATAATTGATCCAACGTAAAATCATATCATCAATGTGGCTGTTACTATACATACTCCCAAGTAAGTTCAGAGCACTGCGGTACAACAGCCGCTGCTCATTCGCATTAAGTGATTTGCGCGGACGAAAAACAAACGCACGCCCATTGAAAGGGCGATTATCAGCCCAATAATTGGTATACAAGCGTTTTGCAGTGATATCACGGAAACCGACTGATTCCTGTGCTTCAAAGACCATCACAGTATTCTCAGAATCTTGCATTCGCATCACCATTGCAACATGCGAATATGGCCCGGTAAGCTCAATAAAACGACCCATCGACGTGGTGCCATGAAAAAAAATCAAGTCGCCAGTTTGCGCCTGATCGATAAATTTCTCTAACGTCCACAAAGACACATTGGCTGGCAAGTCTTTAGTTACGTCTATCGCCTCAGACTGCTCACCAGATAATACTGAACTTGCCGCTATCCCTCTCATTGCAAACTCCTTTTTTTCAACTAAAAATATCATAGGAAGTCTAACCAACCACCGCAAGCCTAAAATAATTACCAAAAAATTAAATAAAAAAAAATTACCTCCTTAGTAATCAATATGCATTTTTTCCCTGAAAATACGCCCTTTTTAGTCAAACTTAACGGCATTAAATTGCTAACAAATATAAAATTAGTTAGAATTGACGGCGAACCAAACAAGACAAGAGATCATACTATGTCCCAGAGACCAATCAAGCTTAGCTCAAGCCTAAAGCCCGTTCCCGGAATTAAACACATCATTGCCATCGGGTCAGGCAAAGGCGGGGTGGGGAAATCAACGGTTTCGCTTAACATAGCACTGGCTTTACGTGAACTTAACCTGCAATGCGGTCTACTTGATGCTGACATTTATGGCCCAAATCAAGCGCATATGTGTCAACAAAAAACGCGAGCAACCGTGAGTGATAACCGATTTGAGCCCGTTATGACACACGGGTTGCAGACCATGTCGATGTCATACTTGGTTGATGATGAAACACCGATGGTTTGGCGCGGCCCCATGGTGACAAAAATGTTACATCAAATGCTCTTTTTTACGCACTGGAAAAACCTAGATACACTCATCATCGACTTACCACCGGGCACAGGCGATGTACCATTAACATTAGCAAAAAAAGCACCCATTGATTGTGCCGTTATCGTCACCACACCACAAAATTTGGCAACAGCAGATGCGGAAAAAGGTATTAACATGTTCAATAAAGTTGATATCCCAGTGCTCGGCATCATTGAAAATATGAGCATCCACACTTGCAGTAACTGCGGTCACCAAGACGCCATATTTGGCACCGATGGTGCACAACAACTTGCGAAGAAAACAAACTCGACTCTGTTAGGCCAACTCCCTCTGGACACCGCCATTAGAGAGGCTTCTGACAGCGGCCAACCCATCATACTCAGCAACCCCAGTCACCCGGCTAGCGAAACCTTGTTACAAGTAGCAAAGCAAATCAAAAAAACCCTCACAAATAACTCAAATTCAACCTCGTTTCCTGATATCATTGTCGAATGAATCAAACTTAGCAAGGAGCAGCATCATGCCAATTAAAGCAGACAAATGGATTCGAAAAATGGCATTAGAGCACCAAATGATTGCGCCTTTTGAACCAAATCAAGTTCGTCACAGCAATCAAAATAAAATTGTTTCCTACGGAACATCAAGTTATGGTTACGACGTACGCTGTGCTAATGAATTTAAAGTTTTCACTAACATCAATTCCGCCATTGTCGACCCAAAACACTTCGATGAAAAAAGCTTCATTGATGTCCGTTCTGATGTTTGCATCATTCCTCCAAATTCATTCTGCTTAGCTAGAACGATGGAATATTTCCGTATTCCACGTAACGTCCTAACAATATGCCTAGGTAAATCAACTTATGCTCGCTGTGGTATCATTGTCAACGTCACGCCGCTTGAACCCGAATGGGAAGGCCACGTAACATTGGAGTTTTCTAACACCACCAATCTGCCTGCTAAAATTTATGCACATGAAGGTGTGGCTCAAATGCTATTTTTAGAATCAGACCAAATCTGTGAAACCTCCTACAAAGATCGACAAGGAAAATACCAGGGGCAAACTGGTGTCACGTTGCCACAAACGTAAATTTCTATTCGTGCAATTTCGGCCAAAATCGTTTACTCTATAGTACTTATGAAGGGATGGAGGCTTTTGCATGGATAACAACAATCTTTCAGACGAATTAATAAAATCCATTTTAGAGGATCGCAAACAAGAAAGAAAATGGCGCATAATCCGCTCTGTAACAAACATTATCCTCTTGGCAATTTTCGCTTTAATCATTATCAATATTTTATCGCCTAAAAAACCGACTTTCAGCAATCAACCTCACTACTCATTATTAAAACTCAGTGGCGCCATACTACCTGGCTCTAATTTTTCTGCAAACGTTGTGATCCCTCAATTAGAAAAGGCTTTCAGAGACCCTAAATCCGTTGGCGTCATGCTTGAAATCAATTCCCCTGGCGGCACAGTCGTCCAATCAGCGCTTATTCATGATGCGATAGAGCGTTTAAAAAAACAATACAACAAAAAAGTCATCGTGGTAGGTCGAGACCTATTAACATCTGGAGCGTACTTAATTTCCACCGCTGCAGATAAAATTTACGTTAACAAAGACACGATAACAGGTAGTATCGGCGTCATGATGGCGTCATTTAATTTTAATGGCTTAATCAAAGATCACAATATCAAGCGGCTTGTATTCACCTCACCATCGAGAAAAGACAATGGAAAAAAGGATTCGTTGGACCCTTTTCTTCCTTTTGACCCAACGCAAGGGCAAGGTTTAGCTACAACAAAAAAACTCAACCAAACCCTTGGTATTATGCACACTGACTTCATCGACTATGTCAAAGAAGGACGAAAACACGATCCACATTTCAACCCACAAAACAAAGAACTGTTCAGCGGCGATTTTTGGGTTGGTAGTCAAAGCGTCAAAAACGGATTAACCGACCGTCTTGGTAATCAATACACTGCAGCGAAACAAGAATTTAAAACGGAAAACTTCATCGAGTACAAGCCCGAACTCTCGCTGATTGACCACTTACTAGCCAACGCTCAGTCGTCACTAAAATCCGTTTTAGCTGAAAGCTCAACAAAGATGCCGCCATTAGCTATGAGCTGGTAAGGCTAGTCAAGATTCCCTCGGCCTCGACGCTTTTGACTCGCCTCTCTCTTCTTTTGATCTTTTTCGATTTGTATTATCAACTCTCTAGCCGCCTGTTGCACGTCTTCGTTTTTGCTTTCCAATCCACTCTGCACCGCCAGCTTGTAGTAGGTTTGTGATTTTTCGAACTTCTTTTGGTTATCGTGCCACAACACAACCGCGAGTAACAATGCAGAGATTCGAATCAATAATTTCACACGGACAACAGACATAAAAAGCGCATAAAGAATTTCGTAAAGCTTTCGCCCCACGACTAACATGCCTTTGAATATGGTCTGTAAAAATTCGCCTTTCATCACTGCCCTTATTCGTTTGTTCTGCAACTCCGACATAGGGATTATAGTAAAAAAAAACAAAAAAACAGAAAAAAATACAGTTTTAACAAAAAAAAACACTAAAATTAATAACTACATGAAAAATAGCTCTTTATTCAACACTAATCAGAAAAAAAAAGTGGATTTATTCGGAAAAAATAACAATATATAAACAAAAACAATAGTGGCTTTAAGCCACTATTGTGTTTTTGGGTTGAGATATTACCTCATACTGACCAGATAGCCCACCCATCACTGCGGCGTAAGCGCCTCTCCTAGATCACGCACCTTCAATTCTCGCCGACGCTTCCGTAAGCGACCACTCCACAAACTCGGTGAACCGGCCCCATTTTTGGAGTTTGCTTCGCCAGGAACAGTCAACCCAGCAGTCACAACACCTGTTTCACTGGTTTTCTCCCCACACCCTTGACTATCGAAAACCAACCCCACTTCTGTCTTAACGGTTAATTCGTCCTGCTTTAAATCACACAAACCACTTTGTTCCAGTAACGGCTTTAAATCATGCGAACACATAGTAGTAATGTCATACTGGGATAAGATTTGCTGATGATAGGCTTTTGCATTTGCATTTTTCTTAATGTTTCCCACCACAATTTCTTGCCCTGACTTCACCTTGATTACAATATAATCTTCGTTCGACTGGGAAATCGCTTTGATGATCTCGTTCATATTATGAATTTTACTGCCGTTAATCATCACAATCGCTTCATCTTGATAGTCTTCATAACCTTTAGTTGATTTATGTGATAACACACGGTGTAACACGATCAACTGGGACCCCGAAACACTCTTATCTTCATCATCATCCAGTGCACTGATATCATTTTCTGCCAACACTTTATACACTATTCCGGACAATATCATAAACGTTGGCTGCTCGTCGTGCTGCCACTTTACCAGCTGATAATCCTCAACGGTATGCTGCAAGGGCACCACACAATCAACGCAATCACCTTCACGAAGCACTGATAAATGCATGGACTCACCCACGTATTTTCTTGTTAACAAATACTCGAAGTCCATCCAAGTGCCATTCACTTTGACTCGCCCTTCATTTGATACAACATTTCCGTCCACCTCCAAAATAACATCGCCTGGTGTCAATACATCCTTAGCAGATGACAATGGCGCCACCTTAGTCACCAAAACCCCCGACTGTTTCCTCTCCATTTTTTTATATCGCCTTAGGTATTTACTCATCATGGGTTGCCAAGTCAAACCCAAATCAGGAAATGCAGTGCGACGCCCTGCCAAACTGTCTTCTATAAAATGTTGCAGAACCTCAACTGGAATGATGAACCCTTGACTGTTATCAGCCCCTTGAAACGGCACACCAACCAACCGTCCATCAGAGTTAAATGCCGCCCCGCCACTGTTACCAGGATTAATAGCCGCAGAAACCCCATATTGCAAACCGTACCAACCACTATGAGAGTACTCGTCAACTTCCCGTCGAGCCACGACACCATCAGTGATGCAAATCTCCTCGCCCAGTTGAGGAAAACCCATAACATACACTCTCTCACCCACATTCAGCCAACCCGATGTCATATCCACTGGGGTCACTTTATCCCGCAATGCTTCTGGTAACTCTACTAAAGCACAATCGCATTGATGCCCAACTGAAATAATTCGTGTTTGATAATTCTTCTTTCCAAAAGCCTGACGCACAGACACTTCAACCGCACCAGACACCACATGCGCATTGGTTGCTATACAAAGCTTATCACCAAAACGAATCACAAACCCCGAGCCCGAGCCACCATCGATAATGGGTGATGACCAAGGCTGTTTATGATTGTATGTTTTTGAGGTTACCTCTACTTTAACAATCGACTTTTGATGCATCATCATAATCATTTCACCACCAACGCAGTTTTCTTTACCTAAGCCTAACCCCGTATTAGGATCCACTTCCATTTCGTCAACAGAGTCAATCGATGAATCATCGCTGCTACTATTAACACCTGAACATTCTTTTTTTTCCTCATGTTTTACTCTCATATTAAGCTCCCACTATTTTACAAATGACTGAACATGTTATTTGAATTTGAACCAGACTGAGACCTGGTTCTCCTTGGCCTAAAGAAATAAGAATTATTATTTACGGAAGAATCATTCACTGCAGCTGTTCTCATTTCCGCATCATTATTTTCTAAAGCACGCTTCTCCATCCCCATAGCACTTATTTTTTGAGCTCGACCTTGCAATAACCCCTCAATAACCAGAGCAATAAGCTGATCTGTATTTCGAGGATGTTCGTATTCACTAAATACATCAATATTCTGATAGACTTTCAAACAAACGGAACCATGGTGTAACTCAACCGTATAAGCAATATCTTTCACTAATTCAGAATGTGGTAACATCTGAAATTTACCGACTATATCAACACTCACATCATGATACTGCGAGAATTTTTTTGGAATTTTCTCGATCACCATCATGCGTGTGTTATCCACTTTCCTTGCAGCACCGAGGTTGGATCTAACTTGAGGATTATCACGCAATTGAGTTAATGAATATGCAATTATATGCAACCACTCCATGTCTTTAGCAGATTTTAAATATTGCTGCACTTCTTGAGCGATATTCTCACTATTTTCATTTAAATAGCGCTTCAACTCATCACCAGCACTTCGTTTCATAACCCCCTTTTGACTTGGCTTTCGCTTTTTTGTACCGTTTGCTCTTGCATAAACATCCTGCTTGTTAACATGCGTCTGATTTATCTTACAAATTAATGACAAACCGTCTTCATTATCAATAAATGAAAAATGGTTTTTTTTTCGCTGACCTCTCTCAGGTGACATTGGTATGATCGTCCCATGATAAGATTCAACGTGATTACTGTAATCAATAGACAGCGCCCGATCCACCACCCCCGTCATTTTGGTTCCACCCGGGGTTTCTCCACGGATAATTTGATGATCATCATCCCACGAGAGATTATGAACAGGCCGAAAAACCGAGTCATTTTCTTCAAGTGAAAACTGACGACAGTGCTGGCGCCCATCTTCATCCACGATAACAGGAAGACTGACTTTACTCGCTCCGGAATAATAGCGCCCGTGAACATTTCGCTTTAACTCAGTCAACTCCTCTGAGGTAATCACTTTGCCGGCCAAGCAATCATGCTTATTGACCGGCTGTTGTGATGGCCCTTTAAATTCTTTTTTTCTCATACCCACACTCCCTTGTAAACACGACACCAGACTCTTAAAAGCTTATGACGCCACACGGGTTGAAAAAAGAACTAAATAATTAAGCAAGACTTAGCCAGCACCGTCTCACTGACAGTCATGTTTCTCACTGCAGCATCAAAAACATAAAAGCAAACAACGCTAGAGTGTGAGGTTGGCCTTTAATCACAGGGCGAAGTTAACAAACACAAAGAAAACAAAGCGACATTAAAAAGACTTTAAATGGATCGCCTCTAAAAAAAAGAAAAAAAAAATTGGTTGATTCAAACACAAACTGTAGATCATAATAAAATCAATTATATTTTAATTTATGCTTTATTTAATCCAGTATGGCTTTTGACTTACGGCATAACGGGCTTAAATCTCATAAAAATGCAGAAATATTCGATCTAAAACCTCGTTCTCCAGTTAAAAGCCACAGTAATAGTGCGCAGTTTCACCAAGCCAATAAAGCGTGATATTTAACACACTTTCTTGAGAAAAAATCTATTTACTACGCGACTTTAAAACATAACCATTAAATATGTATTATTAATATAAATTAACAAGCCCAATATTAGTTAAAAAAAAATTATATAAAAAACTAGAGCGTGTAAATAATGGGCGCAATGGCCGTACCAGCACACTTTTGCATGCTAACGCAATTTGCCGTAGTTTTAACCCTTTTTTTTCAGTACTATATACCCAACACTTAAATATTAGGGTAGACACAATTGAATAACATAAAAAATAAAGAAAAAATCATGCACATCATACCACCCGCTTTAGACACAAGCAGAGTACCAAGTCCCGCTAAACTTAATAAGATAACACTGTTACTCAAAGAATATCACCCCATCGCTATTCAATCAACCATCAAAACCCATTTTAACAAACTGATTCAAAAAAAACTCACAAGCTACTTAGACACGCTCCATCAAGGCCTATCTAAAGCAACGCAAAGTAGCATAGCCTCAGATGTGCTGAACAACCGCGAAGAATATCGAATATACATAGCAAAACTAATGGACTTGACGGACACACTCTTGTTATCCATAAATTCACAGCTTCCCACGAGTAAAGATAACAAAAAAACACTCTCGCTACTCGATGTGATAGACCCAATTGCAAGAAACAACCAATGTGACCTAACTACTGCAAAACAAAAACTCATTGTTTTACATACACAGAAATTCAATACTCAGGTTTTACGACTCACTGATGAACACCTACGAAAACAAAGAGAAGAGATAGTAGAGGGAAAGTCACTTATTGCTAAAACGATCTGCCTGGATCTGTATCACCAGTTAGGGCTGGATGATAAACCAAGTTACACTGCATTTGAACTTAAAAAATGGACAAGAAGGAAAAGTAATGAGACTACGCACGAGCGAAATGATAACAAGTCAACGTTTGACATCCCGTACATGGTCAACACATTACTAAGACAGGCAATGAATCATAACGAAGCGGCATTCGAACTTCTACTACAGTGCCTCAATAGTATAGATACAAACTGGGCAAGGCATAATGAGTCTGAAAATAATGACAAAGTGACACAGTACCTAATAACGAATAAAGTTATAGATAAGCAGCAAATACCAGCAACCTCTAATAAAATAAACAGAAGAGGAGAAAGGAAAAGTAAAAAGTACAAACGCATGAACTCACACTTAATAGACGTGATAAAAGCAGCAAAGAAGGGCTCCGCACAAGATCAGACTAGATTAGGCTCAATGTATGAATGTGGTCGAGGTGTTAAACGAGACTTAAAAAAAGCAGCTGAATGGCTTACCGAAGCAGCCAACCAAGGACATTCACAGGCCCAGAATAATTTAGGATTGATGTATATACACGGCAAAGGTGTTAAACGAGACTTAAAAAAAGCAGTTGAATGGCTTACCGAAGCAGCAAACCAAGGAGATCCAGACGCCCAGAATAATTTAGGATTGATGTATAAACACGGCCAAGGTGTTGATAAAAATTTTACAATAGCAGCACAATGGTATACCAAAGCTGCGAACCAAGGGCATTCACAGGCCCAGAATAATTTAGGGGTGTTATATTGTAATGGTGATGATGCTTTTAAAGATTTAAGAATGGCAGCATATTGGTACACAAAAGCCGCGAACCAAGGAAACCTAGTCGCCCTGAGTAATTTAGCTCTGATACATAAAAATGGTGAAGGTATTGAACCATACTCCGAAATAGCAGCACAATGGTACACTAAAGCCTACGAGTGGTGCCAGAGATCGGCTGAACAGTGGTATGAAGCGGCTCGAGCAAGTTTATCATCACTTAATACCCAAGGTTTTTTTAACTCAAATAACACAGGCTCAACAACAAGCAATAATGAAGAAGAAAACAAGCTAGAATTGCAATAGACCGTGTTCGAGCGTTTGAGTGCTACAAAAAATTAGGCTCTCCTCTCTTAGCCCCGAACACATTTTCTAACTCACTAATGACAAGCTCTATCACATAAAAAGCGCTAATAAAACTACTCGCATCAAAAGCACAAAGCGTAGGTAAAAAATCACCACTAATCGATAGAAGAAAATAGTTGCGCTGTTACATTAGATTATTTCTTCACTGATCCTACACTTTAGTCGCATTCATAGGTACAATGCACATAAAAAACAACTAAAAATAATAACCAGGATCACCTTTATGCCGGCCAATTCTGATAACCATGAAATATCTGATAAAATTAAAAACATCAAAAAAGCATTATCTTCACCCCATCCTATCACTCAAGAAAAATGTCAGCACACCCTATCAGCAATAACAAAAGAAGATATCAAAAACTACTTCAAAGAAGTACATGAGAATGAATTAAACCAAACCCTAGCTACAATAAAAAAACAACTCAATAATCAAAAAACACTCGGGCTTCAAATTCAATTGACTCAAAACACCCTGAAAAAACGCGCAGCTTACCTAAATTTTGTGAATGCGCTTTTTGACAAATTTAATTCACTGATTACGCAGATCAAATCGTCTGAAAAAAACATATCCATACATGATATTGTTGACCCAGCTCACACTTCAGACACACTGACACGAATTAACGTAAAGCAACACTTTAAAAATTTTCATAAGCACGCTTTCAACAAAGGGATTCTCCATCTCACCGACCACCATCTACGAACCTACCCCGATTCTTTGTCTGCAAAGATATCTTGCCTTAACCTCTATGTTGAATTATCGCTATACTGCTACACTTTTACACATACTTCTGTTGTAATAAACAACTGGACACGGGATTACAAACCTACTAAACAACACAATAACCATTTCTTACAAGCATACTACTATCTCAACATCCTCATTGAGAGCGCTCTATACCATGACAAAGCGGGCTTCAACCGCTTCATCATCCAAACCAATGATGACCAAGCAAACTGGCCTCAGCTAGGCAGCCTAAATAATGCCATTAACACCATGAAAAAAATGATTCAACAAGCACAGATAAAAAATGAATGCAGCAAACAACACAGATCTCTGACACCAAACTCGCTCGCGCCCATACCAGACCCTAACAAACCTAAAAAAAACTCACTGATAAACACATCAATCGAAAAAAAACACACGCCAACACAACCTCGCCTCAAAAGTGAAGCAACCAGTCAGCCCGGGCAATCAGGCTTCTCGCGCTCCATAGCAGCTGTATTGGTCTTTGGCGGCTTTGGTCTATTCATATTATTGTACCAACGGAATTTATGGCAAAGTCTGTTATTTACCAAGAAAACCAAAAAACCAGATTTCTGGTTCCTGAGCCCAGCGTACCGAAACGATACGACGGCACAGAATAATTTAGGAATGATTTATGAATATGGTCAAGGTGTTGATAAGGATTTTACAATAGCAGCACAATGGTACGCCAAAGCAGCTGAGAAAGGATATATAAAAGCCCAGAATAAGTTAGGAACGATGTATCAACATGGCCATGGAGTTCCAAAGGATTTAACAGTAGCAGCACAATGGTACACCAATGCAGCTGAGAAAGGGCATATAAAAGCTCAGTATAATTTAGGCGCGATGCAT
>CACHNP010000049.1 GCA_902581285.1 uncultured Gammaproteobacteria bacterium
TTAAGAACTGGATTGCTTCGGGCTAATGCCTCTCGCAATGACGGGACGGAGAGGAGCTGGATTGCTTCGGCTAACGCCTCTCGCAATGACGGGGAGGGTTAAGCTTTCTTTTTTTGCTAGGTTGATCGTTTTGTATTTTAGAATACTGTGAACGCTTTAGTTGGTTGGGGGTGCTTTTTTCTGAAAAGAGTTTGTAGTGGTTTTGATTATTGGTAGTCTCAGGTATCTTGTCGCTTGAATTGTATTTTTTGTAACAGGCCGCAGCACATAATCCAATAGTGAATATCCCGCCAAACGAGATTGAGATTATATTCAGTGCAGACGTCGCTGTGCTTAAGTTGTCGCTTGTGTGATTTCGCATAATTTTTTTACCAAATTATTATTCTCGTCATATTAACGCTTTTTGATTGCAAATAAAACCCTCTCGATCAATAAATTTACACAGACTGTGGTGTTCACGATTAGAATCGATAGCCAAGATGATGATTGTTTTGTTTCATGATCGTTACCTTTAAATGATTGGTTAACATTTTTCATTAACAACTGACGGTTATCCTATGGTTGTTTTTAATAACTTATAGGGAATTTTTTATGAAAACATCGTCTGTTCTTTTTCTTGGATTGGCTTTAACGGCCTCAAGCGCAATGGCTAACAATCTCAATGTAAAGCTTGATTCTGGCGTTGACATTACTCAACTTGTACAACACGCAAAGCCTGATGATCAAACCAATATTGAGCTTACCGCATGGAATAACCGAGGTGATAAAGTTGGTAGTTTTTGCCCGGGGTTACTTGGTTATTTGACCAATGAAATAGTTGATCAAAGGCAAATTACTAATTTGGGTAACACGATTAATATGCCTTTCAGGCACGCCACCGATTTTCATTTTAGGATTGCCGTTGTTGATGATTCGCGACCAGCTTCACCTACGTTGTTTGTTTGTGACAAGCAGTTACAGGTTCCGTTTGATAATTCTGCTAACTATGTCTTGGATATTCATTCACTTAAGCCTAATGATTGCGACATTGTGGTGCAAAAATAATAACAACCAATAGTGGCCCTGTGGTGTTTTATCCCAGAGTGTTTATGGTTGATTAGTGTATGGTATTTAAGCAGATCATTCTCGCCATTTTTTTGGTGAGAATGATTGTTATTTTTACTTTCAGTGATTGTAATTTAATTGCGCGCGAGCAGATATCGGATCGTTCAAATTAACTTTATCATTACCAGTTTCAACTTTACTAATCTCAACTTTTCTTTTGGGTTGTTTTTGCGGTCGTCTTTGTTGCTCGTTTAGTCTCATATTATTCGAGCTAGCGCGGGCATGGATAGGGTTGTTTGGGTCAAATAACGTATGTGTTCTACTTGTGATCATTTGTGGTTTGCCTCAGTTTTCAAAAGCGACAGTTTATACCTGATCGAGTGAGGCTAATCAAGGGGTGGCGTTTTTTTATTTTTTGCGAACAAATTAATGTTCATTTTTTTCCTTCGATTTGTGAGAAAAGTTACCCATTTGATAGTGTTAATCTCCCTGTTTTTTGTCATATCTTAATCCTTGTTTTTAGGATAGGGGTGTAATGTTATGATTGCAATATAAAATTTCATAATATTTAATCTGGTTTATTTAAAGTCAATTCTGGATTGTGTTTTTCCTATGCGTCTACTCGTAAATAAGTGCTATCGTAATAGAGCCCCTGTAGGGAATTTGGCCCATTATAAAAGGAGATTGGTATGAGAAAATCATATGGTAGTTTGGTGGTGATAGGATTTGTTACTGTCCTTTATGCTAGCCTTTTGTTGGTGTTTACACAAAATGTTGCGACTGATATGGCGTTTAATACAGCAGGTTTACATTACCCTTATCTCATCGCAAATTAAAACGTCTTTTCCATTCTTCAGATAAAGCACCCATTTTATGGGTGCTTTTTTTAGCAGCCGAGAAGGTAGGTTGCTGAGCCAGCTGCAATGATGTCTTTCTCATTGAACAGTTTCATTCGTGTCACGGCAATGCGTGAGCCGCTTCGCAGTAGTTCTACCTCGACAGTGAAGTTTTTACCCAGCCCGGGTCTGAGAAAATCAACTCTAATGTCAATGGTGCTTGATTTACCCATCAGCTCTATTTTTTCTTCTATTGATTTGTCTTCAAATTTATTAAATAAGTTGGCTAGTGCGAGTAAGCCTCCGCTTGCATCCAAAACACTGGTGGTAATTCCACCATGAAGGATCTTTTTTACTGTGTTGCCTATGAATTCGGGTTTGTTTGTAAATGTGAGCGTTGCTTTTTCTGTGTCTAATGTTGTGCATTTCAAACCAAGGAACTGGTTGAATGGCAGATCTAAGTAAAACTGTTGTAGTTGGTCGAGTGATTGTATAAGCAAAACCGTCTCCTTGTTGTGCACTTGATTTATGTAGGTTAAAAAAAGCTTTCTTTTGATTCAGTCTTGCATTATCTTAATTATTTGTCACAAAATAAAGTTTATTTTTAAAGTAAGGATTACTGTATGAAGAAACGAATTCTGTTTTTAGCTTCTTTGTCTTTGGTGGGGTGTTCGCAGATTTCCCGTTTGGCGCCAGGTCACCATGCCCAGAGCAATCAAATATCACCGGCCTGCGCCTCTAATTCTTATCTTAAATCCCATGATTGTTCTGTTAAGCTGGTTAAGAACAAGGCTGAGCAGGGTGATGCGGACGCGCAGTACGCTTTGGGTTACATGTATTATTATGGTTCTGGGGTTAAGCAAAATAAACAGTTGGGTGTACAGTGGATTAAGCGTTCCGCGCTTCAAGGGCAGGTATTGGCTAAACAGGCTTTACCAATGATCTCTCGCCATCAACAAATGACAGCATTAACACATCCGGCTACAGTCACTCTGCCGGTTAAAACAGCCGCATGTTTAAAAAAATCGCACAAAAAAACATCGGTTACTGTCCAGATGATGACATCAAGGCATTTGAATCGTCTGCGCTCTGAGGCTAAACGCTTGGTATCGGTGCGTAAACCGGTCCATATTTATCAGTACTTGAGTAAAAAAGGTGCAGAAACTTATGTTTTAACTTGTGGACATTTTTCTAGTGTCAAGCAAGCAAGGCACTTTGTGAATCAACTACCGGCGTATTGGAAGAAAGATCAGCCATGGGTTAGGCCTGTATCTGCGTATGCTGTAAAGAAATCTATTTTATGACATGCATTTAGAAACGCTTGTGCAAAATTATCATACCCAGCTGTCAGAGTTAGTAGTGATATCTGCGATTATTTTTAATACCTGTTGTACAGCTTATTGTTTTTTATCTTCACTAATAAAAGCTTAAATATCTGTGCAAACGGCTTTATTTTAGCTAAAATAGACGAAGCATTTTGTTTTTTTTTAATACAATTTTAAGGAAGGGTAACCAAAGTTAGTATGCAAAGGCTAAAAAAAATAAAACTTACCAATTTCAAATCATTTGCTGATTCAACTCAAATTCCAATCACAAAGCGGTTAACTGCGATTGTTGGGCCAAATGGCTGTGGTAAGTCAAATGTCGTCGATGCGATTCGGTGGGTAATTGGTGAAAGTTCTGCCAAACAGTTGCGCGGTCAATCCATGTCTGATGTCATTTTTAATGGGACAAGCCAGCGAAAACCGGTCGGAAAAGCGTCGGTTGAATTGGTTTTTGATAACTCAGACAAATGGGTCTCGGGTGATTTTGCGCGTTTTGATACCATCGAAGTCAAGCGAGAAGTGGAGAGAGACGGGCAGTCCTCTTACTACATAAACAGCACCCCTTGTCGTCGTCGAGATATCTTAGACGTGTTTTTAGGCACGGGTTTGGGTTCAAAGAGTTATGCCATAATTGAGCAGGGTATGATTTCCCGATTAGTTGAAGCAAAGCCAGAAGAAATGCGTGCGCATTTGGAGGAAGTTGCTGGTATTTCGAAGTATAAAGAACGCCGCCGAGATACTGAGAATAGAATGCGTCGCACGGTTGAAAATTTAGAGCGTGTTAATGATATTCGCGAAGAATTGGCAACGCAATTGAGGCGCTTAAAGCGTCAGGCGAATGCGGCTGAACGATACAAAGTTTTGAAAGCCGAAGAGCAGGAGGTGAACTCACAGATTAAAGCCTTGATGTGGAAAGGGTTGGAAGATCAGCGTTCCAAGCAAAGCTTGCTGATCAGTCAGTCTAGTACTCAATATGACGAGCAGCTGAGTTTACAAAGGCAGGTGGAATCTGATATTGAAGTTGTTAGACAGCGTGAGTTGGATAGTCGAGAAGTTGAAGCGGAAGTACAAAAACGCTTTTACACCAAGGCATCCGATATCGCGCGGCTTGAAGAGCAGATAAAAAATATCCAACAGCAAACACAGTCATGGCAAGCTGAATTGGATGAAACCAACTTATTATTGCAGGAAGTGTCTGATAGTGCTTCAGAGCAGCAGTCTCAGGTTGCTACTGTTAATGTAGAGCTGAATGAGTTGTCACCTCAAAAGCAGGAATTGTTAGCTAGCTTGAATAAAGCCACCAATGAATTGACTGCTTTAGAAGATGAACGACGTGTTTGGCAATTATCGTGGGATGAGTTTCAGAAGCAGTTTAACCAAGACAGTAAGCATCATGAATCGGCCAAGACCTCATTGGTTCATTTGGGTAAACAGGTGGAGCAAGTCACCGGGCGTTTGCAGCAGATGCAGGCGAATAAAGATTCCGCGCCGATTGATGTGTTGGAAGAAAAAATTGAGCCATTGCGTTTGCAAGTGCAGGATGCACAGGATCATATTGCATCATTACAACAGGATATTGATCAAAAAAGTGAAAAGTTGCAGCAACAAAGACAGCAACACCAGCAAATTAATAACACGGTTAAAGACCTTCAGCGACAAGTTCAGGCGCAGCAAGCTAAATTGAGCTCGTTGGAAGCGCTTCAACAAGCAGCTTTTGATGATGAAGTTTCTGAGTCTTGGTTGCAATCAAAAGGGTTGGATACAGCGGCTAGACTGGGAGCCAATTTGCGCGTTGAGTCAGGATGGGAGCTAGCCGTTGAAACTGTTTTGTCGAAGCAATTTAATGCCGTTTGCTTACCTTCTTTGGATTCAATGCAGGGCGATATTCTGGCTATTGATAAAGGGGAGTTTCTCTTTGTTGAGCAAGCAGTTCAAGCAAGTTCGCAAGAGGATACTTCCGCTCGGTTATTGATAAATCAGGTGTCCAGTGAATGGGATTTGAGTCCTTGGTTGAATGGTGTTTTTGCGGTTGAGACTTTGGAGCAAGCTTGGGAGCTTCGACGTACACTTTCCGTCACACAGTCGGTCGTCACTCGAGATGGTGTGTGGATGGGGGCTAACTGGATCAGAATTACGCGATCAGTGGATAATGAAAACAGCGTATTGTTGAGAAAGCAAGAGATTGAATCTTGTGAATTGAAGTGCACTGAGCTTCAGCATGACCTTAATGCAGAAGAGTCCAGGTTGTTACAAAGCGAGCAGAGTTTACTTTCCATAGAGGATGAGCGTGATGATCAACACGATCGATTTAAAAATGCCAGTAAGGAGTTGGTGGAATTACAATCGCAATTTAGTTCTCAACAGTCTCGACTTAATGAGCTTAAAACACAACAAGATCGCTTGTTAACGGAAATCGATCAAGCCACCCAATTACGGTCGGATTTGGTTACTCAGCATGATGATACCGATGTTGAATTGAGGCGACTCTCTTCGGTGATGGTTGACTCTGAATTAAAGCGAACTGAGTTCCTTCAGCAAAGAGATCAATATCAAGCGCAGTTATCCATCTTGCGTGAAAATAAAAGCCAAAGTCAAAAAGAGGTTGATCTGATAGGCAGTCGGGCGCGTGCATTGCAAGAGCAGTTGGAGCTACTAACGCAGACTCTGTCGCGTCAAAGTAGGCAACAACAGCAACTCCAAGAGCGCCATAATTCGTTAACTGAACATCTAGAAAATAATAACGAGTCGCCTTTATCCGGGCTGCAACAAACGATGCAAACAGAGTTAGAGCTTCATGTTAGTCTAGAGAAAGAGGTTCAGGAATCAGAACAGTCCACTCGAAAATTATCTTTTGAGTTGAGTCAGCTGGAAAAGAAACGAGCAGGGCTGCTTCGATTGATTTCTGATATTAAAGATAAAAAACAACAGTTGGAAATGAAGAGTCAAGAGCTAGTGGTTCGTCAAGCAACGCTGGTTGAGCAGCTTGAGTCAATGGATTTAGTCATGGAGTCGGTGTTGTCGATATTGCCTGAAGAGGCAAACTTGACCTCGTGGGAGGAGCGTTCTGCATCCCTAGCTAAGCGAATTGGTAACCTGGGTTCAATAAACATTGGTGCCATTGAAGAATATGAAGTGCTTAGAGAGCGCAAAGAATATTTAGATGCGCAATGTTTGGATCTGGAGCAGGCGCTTGAAACATTAAATGATGCAATCAAAAAGATCGATAAAGAAACACGAGTTCGTTTCAAAGATACTTTTGAAAAAGTGAATTCTGGATTTAAAGAATTATTCCCGAAGATTTTTGGTGGAGGTGCTGCTTATCTAGAGTTAGAGGAAAATGATTTATTGAATTCTGGTGTGTTATTGAAAGCGCAGCCTCCAGGTAAACGTAACAGCACCATTCAAATGTTGTCTGGGGGAGAAAAAGCACTTACCGCGATTGCATTGGTGTTTGCTTTATTTAGGCTGAACCCATCGCCTTTTTGTATACTTGATGAGGTGGACGCGCCTTTGGATGATGTGAACGTGGGTCGATTCTGTAATTTAGTCAAAGAAATGTCAGCGATGACTCAGTTTCTTATTATTAGTCACAACAAAGTGAGTATAGCAATGGCAGAACACTTGATGGGGGTTACTATGCACGAGGCAGGCGTGTCACGTATTGTTTCTGTTGATGTTGAAGCCGCTATTGAGATGGCTGAAGCCTAAGCTTGAATGGATTTACTTAATAAAATAAGGATTAGCAATGCCAAATAGTTTTCTCCTGTTTATAATTGTATGCTTGTTTGGTTATATCATAAAGATGAAGTGGGAATTTTCTCGCAAATTGCGTCAGTTAAATGCCGCTTCTCAGTCGGTCGCTAAACCTGTATCAGGCACCGTTCCTTATATTAAGTCACGTGCAACCGTCACTCGTGCGAAACCGATTGCTAATAGTGAAACGGCCGACACGACAGATGACCAGTTGGGCACTCCAAGATCTGAGGCTGTCATTAGTGTTAAGCAGAAAATTGAACCTGTTGTTAGCAAAGATCACCTTGCTACTTCTAGCGACGATAGTCAGAGTGAGGAAAAGTTAACTCAGCAGACTGAAGAAAAGTTTACTCAGCAGACTGTCGATACTAATAAACAAGACGCCGAAAATACCGCCAATCCAGCAAATCGAGATTATTTCATTTCATTGTATTTGCAAGCACCTGATAACACTTCGTTTGCGGGCTATGAGTTATTACAAGCTATTTTGTCAGCTGGTTTTCGATATGGCGAGCATTCTATTTTTCATTATTTTGAAAGTAAGTCAGTTATGTGTGACTCACTGTTTAGTTTATCTTCTGCGATCTCTCCAGGCACTTTTGATCTCCCTAACATGGGTTCATACACGACAAAAGCATTATCATTTATATTAAATGCATCAGTTCATGACGACCCACTTGCTGTGTTTGACAAAATGCTACATGTTGCGGGCCAATTAAGAGAGTCATTGGGAGGGGAGCTTTTAACATCAGATTGCCGCCCGTTAACCAAAGAACAAGTGCGTGATCTTTGCATGGATATAAATCATTACGTGAAACAAAAAAACAATTTGGATATGTTCGAGCAAATGGAGGCGACAGTATAACTGATCCTATGTGTGCCGATGTTATAAGCAGAATTGCAGCTTTAAAATCACAAATACATGAACATAATTACTGTTATTATGTCTTAGATGAGCCAATTATAGCTGATGTTGAATACGACTTTTTGATCAAAGAGCTTGAGGAACTAGAGCGACAACACCCGGAGCTTCGATCCTCCGATTCACCTACTCAGCGTGTTGGTGCAAAAGCCAGTTCAAATTTTCCATCTGTTCAGCATGAATTGCCAATGCTCTCGCTATCAAATGCTTTCTCGGATGATGAATTTATTGCTTTCATAGATCGCGTGTCTCAACGCTTAAGTAAGCAGGCTGAAATAGACTTTGTCTGCGAGCCCAAACTAGATGGGTTAGCAATATCACTTTTATATGAAAACGGGATATTGACTCGCGCAGCAACCCGGGGCGATGGTTCCTCCGGCGAAGATGTTACCGCTAATATTAGAACGATAAAATCGGTTCCTTTGGTGTTAAGAGGTTGCGATTGGCCTAAAAAGCTAGAGGTCCGCGGCGAAGTGTTGATGTCAAAAAAAGGTTTTGATTCGTATAATGCTAAGGCCTCGCAAGATGGAGCTAAATTGTTTGCTAATCCTCGTAACGCTGCAGCGGGTAGTTTGCGTCAGTTGGATCCAGCGATTACAGCTGAACGTCATCTTATTTTTTATGCGTATTCCATTGGGCAGACGAAACCTAAAATTAGCATTGAGAAACACTATGATGTGCTAATTTATTTGCGTGAGATTGGGTTTCCCTTGGTTAATTCGATTCGTGTTTGTGCCGGCTTTGAAGCTTTGAAAGCGTATTATGATTCTGTTTTACAGGATAGGGAGGCGCTGCCATACGAAGTTGACGGCGTTGTCTTTAAAGTCAACGATTTTTCTTTTCAGAATAAGCTAGGCTTTATCTCAAAATCGCCGCGTTGGGCCATCGCGTATAAGTTTCCGGCACAGGAAAGAACCACTTTGGTTCATTCAGTGGATTTTCAAGTAGGCCGAACCGGTGCTGTTACTCCGGTTGCTCGGTTAGAGCCAGTTTTTGTTGGTGGGGTAACTGTGAGTAATGCAACGTTACATAATGTTGAAGAATTAAGGCGAAAAGACGTAAGGGTTGGTGATACTGTTGTTGTGCGTAGAGCGGGAGATGTGATACCTGAGATTGTTAAGGTCGTTGATGGTAAGCGCCCTAAAACGGCACAAGTTGTCCAATTCCCAAAGACCTGCCCGGTTTGTCATTCAGCAATTGAACGATTGGATCAGGAAGTTATTGCCCGCTGTGTCGGTGGGCTCCATTGTTCAGCCCAATTAGCTGAGTCTATCAAACATTTTGTTTCAAAACGCGGTATGAATGTGGATGGTTGTGGCGATCGTTTAGTGGAATTGTTATTAAGTGAAGGGATAATAAAAACAGTATCGGACTTATATCGACTTGATTTACCTACATTAAGCCGATTGCCGAGAATGGGCGATAAATCGTCTGATAATATTTTACAGTCTCTTAATAGTAGTAAAAAAACAACTTTATCGCGATTTTTGTATGCATTGGGTATTCGTGATGTGGGTGAATCAACGGCTCGAAATCTTGCATTACACTTTCAAACCATGGAACGTATCAAATCAGCGACATTGGACGAGCTGCTTACGGTTTCTGATGTTGGGCCTGTGGTAGCCGGGCACGTTCTATGCTTTTTTAGTGATCGACATAATTTGGACTTGGTTGATGATTTACTTAGCGTGGGAATATACTTTCATGCTGAAAAAAAACAGCTTAAGACAGATTTAGTTGGTAAAACGTTCGTTCTGACTGGTACACTTAAGACTTTAGGGCGATCAGAAGCAAAATCAAGTTTGGAGTCACTTGGTGCAAAAGTTTCATCAAGTGTATCAAAAAAAACGTCTGCAGTTATTGCCGGTGAAAGTGCAGGAAGCAAATTGGAAAAGGCAAGAGAGCTGGGTGTGTCAATATTAACTGAGGAAGATTTGTTAACCTTAATAAAACAGGAGTAATTATGGGTAATAAAAATTTAGTCAAAACTTTTTGTCAGCGTTTATGGGAACAACGCGATTTAACCGTCGTGGATGAGTTCTTTATGGAAGATGCAAAAATTTACAGTCCTTTTAATGTTAAGTATGGTGCGTTAACGATGAAGGAAATCGCTGAGAAATGGTTGACGGCTTTTCCTGATTTGCTTTTAACCTGGCAGGATATTATTTCTGATGAAGGTAAGGTGGTTGTTCGTTGGCAGGCTGAAGGAACTCACATGGGGAGTTTTTTTGAAACAAAGCCAACAAACCATGAAGTTGTCTACAGTGGTGTCAATATTTTTACTCTTAAAGAGAATCGTGTGTCATCTTACTGGTCTCTTGTTGATGTTCACTCTATTTTAAAACAGATTGAAATGGAATCCATTAATGAAGCTTTAGACTAAATTCTCATTTATGTAATGGTGAGTCTTCTGATTGAATAATCTGCGGTGGTCCGAATGAGATCTCTAATTTATTGCGTTCTGCGTGTCCGTTAATTGTATTTTTTTCTTACGGCTTGCAGTGAAGATCAAGTGACGCATAAAAAAGAAGCTGTTTTCACACCTTCCGCTCTAATAGTTTTTGGCGACAGTTATAATGGTAACACGTATCACTCATTACATTCTACTTACCCTTTTTCTCCCGCTTATTGGGGTGGGCGATTTAGTAATGTCCCCGTTTGGGTTGAATATTTAGACATCATTTTAGTTTGGATCCATATAAATTCACACGGCTTTCTGATTTAGCCTATGGTCAGGCTCAAGCTAAAGGTCGAATGACGTTAACAACGCGAGTTGATGGGCAGCCCACTTTGTTCACGATCCCTTATCCTGCGGGAGAGTATCAGTTTTTTGTTGCGTCATATCCTCCGCTTAATTCAAACGCGCTTTATATAGTTTTTGTTGGAGCAAATGATTTTTTAATTATTTCACGACTGATGGCAACGCGCAGCAATTAATCTCCGATGTTTTAAATACTCAAAAAAACCTGGTTCATCTTTTACAGAGAAACTACCATGCTTCACATTTTGTTATTGTAAACGTTCAAGATTTATCAGCGACTGCAATTGCAATGAGCTCGGCTAGAGCATGGGTGGCCTCGCATCCTGATACAACAACTAAAGACTATATAGATCAGTTTGAGGCTTTTATTAAAAAATACAATCATCAGCTTGAGTTGTGGTGCCGCGGTACTTCCGGTTGTGAACTGTTTGACGCCAATAGTTTTGATCGACGTCTTCTGTCATCGGGTCAGTTGGTTCTTCAGTCGTGGTTGAAAAATAATGGTGATTATGTTTCTAGTCATGTAAAACCGTGTTTGAATCCAAGTCTTTATTTTTATTATCACCGGATACATCCAACGACCTTGATCCATTCACTTATGGTAAACGCAGTGGCAAAACATTTGAGTTCTATGACAAGTGGTTAACTCCATGTTGTTTGGTTTAGTTGCCTTATAAAAGACTGTGGCGTACACCATTTATTGCTAAATTAGATACACTTTGATCTATATCTTATAGTACATGTGTGTTTATAAAAATGAAAAGTTGCATATCTGTCGAATGCAAAAACTTCTGTGCTATTAAATTCAAAAGTGAAAATGAATTTAAACAATAACCGACCTGAGCTCACTTGTTTTTTATTTTATTAAAAAGGGATTATCATGAATGTGTTTTTATTTATCTTGAAAATACGCTATTTTTATCGTATTATATGTGCGAATGTCAGGAAGAAAGAAAGGAGAAGTCATGAAGGCCTATGCATTAAATAAACACATTGTGCGCCACAATTCTATTATTCACGTTCTATTTCACAATTCAATACCAACAGTTCCATAGCGATTGTATGGATTCTTAAATTGATTATGTAAGTATGTAATTAATTAACAGTCAATATTATAAATTCTAATATAACAATCATCTGACAGTGTTTGATTGTTGCAGTATCTTTTATTCTATTTTTTTATTAAAAAACTGTCAGAAATGAAGAGGAGCCACCATGAAAAAAATAAATAAACTAACACAAATTATAACGACACATTGGGTTCATTGGCATAGTAATGATCCTTTCGATATGGACTCCATGGCGGAAGATCAATACTACAAAATTCCGACTATTATGCTAAATAAAGCCAAAGCTTTTATGTTTGCTAATGCGTGTGGTGATTTTTCTTCTTTAATCACCGACCCACCTCCAGGAGATTATTTGAGTCGGTCCATGCTTGATGCATGGAATTGTACCGACGGAATTGTTTATGCCAGTGGTCCTGTTGTTGATGAGCCAAATTGCTTATCAATAGAATTCTTCAGTAATCAATTGAGCTGCGACAAAATGCGCGCCCCACGTTCCCGGGCTCATGATCTCACTCTGGGTTTTGCTCTTTTATTATTATTCTGCTTACTTTTTTCTATCGCTCCAATTGCCTATATTAACTTAGAATCATGCCTGCGCTCAGAAGAGAGTACGGTTTTATTGCCATATAAGCGTAAAAATAAATGTTTGTGCTGTTTTTTTTCTAGGGGTAAAAATACTCGAAGTTCACCACATTCGACTTATGGTACTGCTACTCCTGAATTGAATTTTAATGAAGTGGAGCTGGCGCTGAGGCAGTGAAATTAAATTAATAAAAAAAATGACTTATACTGCCCACGCGTTATGGTACTAAACTGCTTAATTATATAGTTAATATAACGGTAATCTGGTTCCCGTTGTCATTAAATTTTTCTTGCTTAGCATCTAGTGTATTTATATTGTAATTTTTTTCGTATGCTCTCTCTAGTCAGGGCGTGGAATCATCGACAGAAAGGCTCTGTGCTGATTAAGTTGAGTAGTTTGATTGTCATGGTGTTCTTGGTGATTTAGTCTTTTTTGTTCCCAAGGGCTCTGTTTAATAGATGCTTTTTCTAAATACTGTGTTAAATGTTGGTCGAATTTCTCGATGGACTTCACTCTTTCCTGGTGTATTTTATCGATATTGTTTATGTGTTTTTGAATTTCATTATGATGCTTGTTTAACTCTCTTATTGCTGTATTCCTCTTAGTCTCATTACATTCATTTCTGATAGTGTTTAGAACTTTGCTTGTTTGTTTTTTTTTGTTATTGATTTCTCTGTGAAGATTAGCTTCTTTTGTTGCTAATTTTTCTAGTATTGTATCAATTGATTGCATGCTT
>CACHNP010000050.1 GCA_902581285.1 uncultured Gammaproteobacteria bacterium
AAATATATAAATAAAAATAAACACCAGGCTTTTTTTAAAAGCCATATGGTGAAAGCCTTACACGAGATAATCACAAATAATGAATCTTACTCATTATTTCACAAATCACGTTTTGTGCATACTTCCTGGTTATTATATTACCTATTTTCAACTAAGTTGGATTGCTATAGTTTTGATACGAAAAAAATGATTTATGATATTGCGAAAGAGATGGGTAAAGCTGATCGTGTGGCATGTATATTAATGAAAGGTATAAGATTGCGCACGAATGATTTGAATAAGAAAATCAATGACTGTTCTCACAATATGTCTAGCGCTATTATGTGCCCTTCGACTTTATTATGTGGTGGTGTTGGGCTATCGTTTATTTTATTGGAACATTCATTGGATATCATGAAGGTTTATAATGATGAATTGACCTCAGTGGTTTTATATACAACATTTATTCATTACTCTAATGGAATGGTAATAAACCGGTTAAAAAGTAGGTTTGAAAAAAGTGCAATATCTAAATATATTTATGACCCTGAGACCCAAAATGAACTTGGTAAGAGCTTGATCGATCAAAAGACATATTTGTTATTGTCATTGAGCTCGTACGTGATGATTATTTCTCTTATAAATATGTTCTTTTCGAAATCAAAGATAAAAGATAACGTACTTGACCTAAGTGATCTCGCTTTTTCGTTAGAATTTCTTGTTCGATCATGTCAAATAATGAGTTCTTGTACTGATAAAGCGACTTCAGAAAATAACTTCAATACATTAATGTGCTTACGGCAGGATGCCGGTAATAAGTACCTAGAGCTCAAGCGAATGATTGATTCAGAATATAAAACTGAAAAAATAGAAAATGTCTACGATAGCTTTGTTGTTCTACATTTAAAAAATTGGGGACGTCTCGTGTTGTTCATGATGGCATTCTCTCGGGGTGCAATGTTACTATTGTCAATGAGTTATACAAAAGATACTCTTGACGAAGAGTTGGGAGATTCAAGATTTTTATTAATGCTTGTTCTAGCTTGTTCTACAGCGGGTTACTATTTTTTTAGCGTAAATCCGGAGCACAGAGAAATGGGGCGAGATGCGGTTATTTATCTTGCTTCTTCGGTTTATTTTGGTGTGTCAAAAAAAATCAATCAGGAGAGCTATGGTCTGTCTCAGTATAACTCTACAAATTTAACAAAATTGTCTCGCGTATTTTCCGCGGTGTGTATTTTGATCAGTGTTATTGCTAGTCATAGACGATGTAAGTATGCGATCCCTATCGATAGTATAAATAAAAAAAGTATGAATAGCGCGCTGACTGATGAACCCGGGTTAAAAAGTGATACTATGAGTGATGATTCGGTTTTCAATTATGAACATAAGTTATAAACTGATTGAAAAGTTTGTTTTTAAATTGTGATGCTTGAATATGTAAAGAGCGGTGCTGTGTTAATAATAAGTAAAGTCATTTTTAAAGGAATGATTTGTAATTTCATAATGGTTGAAATATATATGATGAGGAAGAAAAATGGTTTCTAAGACAAAAAAAACAAAATCGAGATCAAGTCATAAAACGTTAACACCAGATTCGCTACAAAAGCAAATTAAAGTTGTCCTTGCTTCGTTTTTTTCTGTGGAAAAATTACTAAATAAACCTTTTTCACAATTAGAGAGTAAATGGTTGTCTTTTGAATCGTATTTTAATTCATTGCTATTCACTTTTAATAGGAATGAAAAAAAGATAAAAAATATAAAAGATACTATTGTTATTTTAGTAAAAGAATTAAAGTCTACGCCTATAGAGATCATGAATGTTTTAAAAAAAAATACTAATAAGGTTGAAAAGAGCAAAAAAAAAGGCAACAAAAAAAGCTTTGAAACTGGATATAAATCACGTATTGATTCAATAAAAAAAAGAATCTCTGAATACCGGAATAACCTTCAAGAATTAACGTCTGAAAATGACAGTATTGAAGCAAAATTGACTACAATAAAATGTCATACTGAATCGTTAAAAGTAAGTTATGCATGCATTCTAAGAATAGCCAAAAAAAATAATTTTTCTAATTTGGAAAGTTCAGAGCATGAAAAAATACCTCAAGACACTGGTCTTGATCATTTAATAAATCAAATCAAGAGACTTAAATCCAAGATGAAGTCTTTTACTACTCTGTATACACTACTTGATCTTATGCCATCTCAGGATGAAAAAACAGAGCTTGATGACTATGCTGACATCATATTAGATGAGCATATGGCAGTAACTTCAACGTATATGCTTAATGTGGTCGAAGAACGCAAAATTGATTACAACTCCCTAATGCTAATAAAGCCGTTAAATCATGCACTACAGAATGCAATGATTTCAGTTCCGTTTCTTGCAGTTCGTTTTATATCAAGTGATTTCTTTCGTTCATTTGATGCTTCTTTTAACCCTTTTACGAACCATCAATGTACGCTAAGAACCGAATTATTCATTAATCTTGCTACATTAATGAATATATCAGGTACACAGTATGACCATGTTGGTAAGCTAAATAAATGCTACCACGATAGTCTTTTTCGTTTGGATGAGATGATCAATACTCAGTTCGATCAGGCATTAATTTCTAAATATCAATCATGGTGCTCACCAGCACTGTTTCCGCCTCTCATTAATACGGCATTTTTCATACTTCACTCAGGTGAATTGCATGCTCGGATTGCGTTTCTTACTTATCTAGCTGTCGACGTAATTATAAGATCTCACTATAAAGGTATGAGATCGTCTTTGAGTGATCTTTCTTCTCTATCCCCTAAAGATATGTCGCGTGTGTTGAAACAAACTCGGGATAATCTATCGATTACAAATATAGTGCTTTCTATGCATTTATTGTTCATTGCAATTCTCCTTCTACTAAAATACTTAATGGGGGTGGTTCTTTTCCACTTTTCTAGTGAGGCGGATCAATTCATTGAGAAATTTATTTCATTATACGAAAGACATTTCTTGATTGATTACAGAATTTATTCGTTTATTGCCGCAACACTCCTTCTCCACAACTTTATTACCGAACAATCCAATACTATGCCCCCCAGTTTGGAGGATTTGTTTGAGCAAAAGAAAAGACTGAGGCAGTATTTTGACGAAATTGCAATTCAGCTTTATGATTCTTCAGTTTTAGCATCAAGACACTCTTTGCCATCAATACTTTTTAAGTCTCCGTTATTAGATAATAATACTTTAACATCGTATCTTGTGAGCTGGGGGACAACAGTTTATTTCACGCTCAATGTTATGCGTGCCCTTACTCATCATTTCTCCAGTCATGGTGTTATTGCAGCTGAATGTAATTTGTTATCAAATAAAAGCACCTACGATCAATTTCTATTTCATTGCGCCATCCTTTTAACTTTATTTAAGAAGAGTTTTCTAGCGGGTTGGTCCTCCTATCATTGTGATATTATTCAGTTTTGTTCTATCTATGTCTTTTGCTCTGATCTGCGTACACTACGATTCTTTAATGAGGTTGATCCAAAGTGCGCTGAGGCAAACCTGATTCGTTCACTACCGTTTTACTGTATGGCTTTCAGGTTTGCCCTGTCGATTATAGAAATGTGTAAAGCACACTTGGATCATCGAGAGTCTAGTGCTGGTTCTTCTTTAGACCGCCCCACTGAGCATCGTTATCAGTCCCTTATTAAGAGCTCGCTATCATGAGGGTACGACCTGCTTCTTTAATATTGAATTAAGTATAGATCTGTATGTTATCCTTTATATATCGACTTTTGGTCTGTATAATCGTCATTAAAATAGATATGTAAGTTGTTCATTCAAGCGGTAAACGGATTGCCTTTTGATCAATCTGATCTGTGTTGGTCCTTGAGTGCTATATATCTCAGGCGAACAAATAGCAAAGAAACACGGTAGCGGTGATAAATATGGTTGGTAATAAAGTAATCTCTTTTAAGAAAGGCAACAGTAAAATCTCGGCTACGAAAGACGTTCTTAAACTTGAGACTAAGCACGATAGAGAGAGCATACGAAATTATTTACTTGATTTTGTCCAACGTTATCATTGCTCTACGACCTATGTAAAAACTGGTATCGAGAAACTTAACACACAAGTTCAACAGTTTGAGAATTGCTCGAGTGAAAAACATAAGATTCTACATCTTGATAGTGATTTGGAATCATTGTCAGCTGATATTCTTGCTGCCCGTGAGTCATTAGCTGCAAAGAAAAAAGAGATTAGTGAGCATGAAAGTGAAATAGAGACGATAATTGAAAATGCTAAAAGTCTAGAGACGAGGAAACGCAATTACCGGGCTACAATCACATCTCTTAAGCAAGATATAAAGAATAAAAATTTCTTTATCTCAGACCTGGAAGTTAAGTTGAATAGTTTGGAAGGGAAAAAAGTTAAACTTATAAATGATAAAAATTATTTACTTAGAGATCTTGAAGTACGTACAAAATTGTGTGAAGGAATAATAGAGAATATTAAGTCCAAATGCGAGGAGTTGCAAAGACTGTCAGGTCTGACTGTTAATTTCGTAATCGAACATATTGATGGATTTAGTAATGAGATGCAGTTGCTACTTACATCATTACAATCTAATCTGAGTTCTCTAATTGACCTTTGTCAATATCGACTTGTTGACAGTGAGAATTCAGCACAGCCGTTAGATGAATTTCAGGACGCTGTTTTGAGTAAGAATAAAGAAACGGCGATAGAAGAAATTGAAGACTATATCAAGAATGATGAAAATGAAGCACGCTTGAGAGTGAACATCATTAACGTGCTTTATGATGATACTAGTACTGAGGATAGTCAGCCGTTGATATTTAAGTTAAATTTCTTGCTAGGTACATGGTTAGGAAAGTACTTATTTTCTATTGATATCGTTTCATGTGGTTCTGACATTTTAAGAAAGCTTTATGAAACTGCCAAAAAGATAGACCAGGCTGATCGTATGGAAGCCACGCTCATGCTAGCTATAAGCTCCCGAATGATTAACTTAAATGAAAGCGTTGATGACCACTCGCTTGTTATCTTAAATGCTACTCGTAGTTCACCCTTGTTTTCAACAAGTCTTTTTGCACTAGCTTGTAATTTATTAAAAAAATAATTTTGAAATTGTGAGTTTTTGTCGTGATAATATGACGGTAGCTTTGCTTTATGTGTCATGTCTTTCTGGCTTTAGCCATGCTCTAGAAAGACATTTTATAACCATGTTTAGAAGAAATGCATTATGTGAATATGTTTTAGATTCAAAAACTCAAAGTGAACTTTGTGATATGGCACTTGGTCATGCAATCTTTTTATCTCTGCGATGGGTACTATCCCATATAACCTTTTTTCTGATAAATGTGTCCTTTTCAGAGTCTGATTTAAAAGATAAAGTGATCTATATAAGTAACTTTGCTTTATTATTAAATATGTTGTATCGAAGTATGCAAATTTTTGTGTCAGAGTCCACTAATAAACTTCGTAAAAAGGAATTCAGGCAATTAATGATTGCGCGACATGAGGTCGTTCAACTCTACCTCAAGTTAGAGTCATTGAGTAATCCTAAATATAAAGTGAACAAGGAGAACAAAAAAGTTTATTATAGTTTTATTGTACTAAACTTAATGCATTTTGGTGGGTGGCTGATGCTTAGTGATAGCTGTTTTTATCTCGCCTCTTTATTTTTTGGTGATAGCTTCACGCTATCTCAAGAAAGTCATGATGTCTTACGTCAACAACAGAATGTTGCTTTGTTTTGTGCTGCATTTGTTTTGATGGGCGTTGTCTCTAGTCATGCTACATGCGACTATGCGATTTCTGTCGATAGTATAAATAATGCATATAAGAGTAGATTGATGTTTCGTCAATCTAGAGAAGAGGCTCAGTCTATAGGGCAAGACCCTGTACTTGAGAAAGAAAGTAAGCTTAATCTCACTAAATAACTCGCTTGGGTTCATTATATGATTTTTAAATTATGTGAACTTATAACTATCAATGAAAGAATTGATCAGTGGTTGAGTCCTTGAATCTTAATAGTGAATATCGATTGGTGTTTTCGTCTGTCGTATCTCATATATTGCTCTTATTAAATAACATTTTATTTTTATGATGATAATCTATCACAAGGGGTGGTATCATAGCTTAGTTATTGACTTTTATGATTATTGCAGCCAACACTCCTTTCATTCGCGCACTGACTAACGCTGTAATCGGCTTTTTGTGTTTAAATCATAATCCTATTTTTGACATATTCTTATTCTCTCATAAGCTATTTTCATCATTTGATCAATCTACTGATTAGTGCATTAGTTAAATCTTTGACAACTTGTATTTTAAGTCATAGCATGAATTATGCTTTATATTTTACATGGGTTGTAATGAGGAAAGTTGTGGTTTATTTTGGTTTATTGATAGCAATTTGTGTGATGATTACCTTCTTTATCGGTATCAATCTTTCAGTACCTGGTTACCGTGGCGACAACACAGAGCATTTTGACGGCAAGCGCTTTCGTAATCTAGAATCGGCTAAACCTTTATCTTTTTTTGATGTTTTGGGTTGGCGACTGAAACGAGTCGATCCAAAATGGCCTACTTGGGTTGAGAATAAAACCTATCCCTTGCCTGCAAAAACGATAAATGATGATACTGCATTTTCTGTTACGTTCATTAATCATGCGACTGTATTGATTCAATTGCCAGGGGTTAATATTTTGACTGATCCGATTTGGAGTGATCGCGCGTCTCCCTTTTCGTGGGTGGGGCCGAAACGCGTGCGTGCCCCAGGTCTTCGATTAGATCAACTTCCGCCTATTGATGTAATATTGCTTAGCCATAATCATTACGATCACATGGACATAGCCACTCTTAAGAAACTTCAACAAAAATTCAACCCTCTTATTATTACTGGATTGGGTAATGATTTATATCTAAAAAAACAGGGTCTTCAGCATGTTCGCGTGCTTGATTGGTGGGATAAAATAAACATAAAATCAGGTGTTCCAATTATTTCAGTTCCTGCCCAACATTTTTCCGGTCGCGGATTTTTTGATAAAAATAAAACGCTATGGGTTGGTTTTTTGATTCGATCACCTAAAGGCTGGATTTACTTTGCAGGTGATACGGCAATGGGACCTCATTTTTCAAAAATCCTTGATAAATATGGTAGTCCCTATTTATCGCTATTACCCGTCGGTGCCTATGAGCCACGTGATTTTATGCGTACCTCTCATCTTAATCCAGATGATGCTGTACAGGCATTTAAAATACTCGGTTCGAAGTACGCAATAGGTCTTCATTATGAAACTTTTAGCGGGCTAACGGATGAACCCTGGGGAGATGTCTACAACAAACTTGAAATCGCCTTGAAAAAATATCATATTACTGAGTCGAGTTTTTCCATGATGGGTTTTGGACAATCCTGTTTTTTTTCAAACACCATGACGTGTAATCAGCCTCTTGCAGATTAACCATTTTACTGCGTGGCTTTTAGGTCTGCCCTGTCGATTATGGAACTGTGTAAAGTACACTTGGAACATCGAGAGTCTAGTGCTGGTTCTTCTTTAGACCGTTCAGCTGACGACAGTCAACGTTTTAATCTGAAATAAACAATAACTCAAGTGTTGATATGGTCTGGTGTCACTCATTATTGAGACTATACAATTGAAAGTTGTAAACAGTGATTGATTTGATATTATTTATGCAGCTAATATAGCTATGGATCTCTTAGTATAACCTTGTGCGATAATCTTCTTTGAATTCATGCGATCGATGTAATTTAGTACATTTTCTTTTCTAGTGGTTCTTAGTTTCCAATTACCCACGCAGAAAAACTGTTTTAGTGTTTTTATTTTAATTCTTACATGGCAGATTTTATGCAAATTAATAGTGTTCTAAAGCAAAATAAAACGATGCCTAATTTATATTTAATTTTATTGAGTATGATCTGGTCAGTTTTCATTGTGCTTTAGGTTTTAAACTTTTTTCGGTAAAATACCATTAAGTTTTTTGCGAAATATTGTTTCAGATTCTAATCAGTAGGTATTTTACGAGTTTATCTGAATTTAACTCTGTGTCTAGTTCAAGGGGTGAAGTATGCCAACCAACAATCAGAATGTCGAACATAATAGAGATGATCAAGAGCGTGATTATTTAAATCGAAGCTTGATGTCATGCGACCCGCTTTATTCAATGAGTACGCTTAATGGGACTGAGTCGATATCATCTGAGGCTACTGAAAAGTTGGTGTCCAATTACTTTACCAGTTTTAATTCAAGTATCAATGATAGCGTCTCATACGTGTTAAATACTTATGCGACTTTGTTACTAATTCATCTTTTGCCGAACGATGAGCTGGGTAACAGGATTAAATCTGAATTGATTAGTCAGAGTAAGAGTAAAGATATTCAATTTTTCATGATTAGTCAGAAAAGTTATGATTACTGTATGCTCTTATTAAAAAAACACTCAGCTTACTTGCTGCAGGGTGCAGATGAAATACCTGGTTTTGTTGCTGCGGTTTTTGAAAATGAAGTATACAAGGATACTCCTTTTGATAAATTTGTCGTTCTTTTTAGGCAATTAAATCATGATAGATCCGCTTTACTTCTGCGACAAAAACAGATCAATGAAGAAATGGATTGGTGGACGGAAACAGGTTTTCACCGTACCATGTCAATTTTGAAGCCTTCTATTTATATACCGCTTAGTTACACCACTATTATAGTCATGTTTTTTAATTTTTTATCACAATTGTTCGCGTCTGAATCCGATCTTTTTCCAGAAGAATTCAACCTTACTGTGAGTGGAGTCTATATTTGCCTGTTCGCGAATTTAAATTACGCGCTCGCAAACTTTATGTTTCGTAGTATGACTATGGATCGAGTTTCTGACAAGAAAAAAATAACCAGAGAACAGTTGTTGTATTTTCCTAAGTATCTCCACACAGAGATGAAAAACAGGCAGTTTTTACTTTTTTCTGGGATGTGTTTTCAATTCTTATTTTTTTACTTCTTACGTGCTCTGTTGAAGTCAGTGGAGTTTCAGTATATAAATCGGCTATTTATACAGTCCTGCAGTAGCGATGGTGAATCTCTTCGTTCTACCAATTACGATCTTCTTACCATACATCATCTTCGACTTAGAGAAATACTATTTAATCTTTTTTATATTGATAACTTGGATCTATTTTTCACATCCTTAGATCGTAGACTACGTCATTGGTATCATCGTCGTTATTATCACGATACCCATTTAAACGAGCGTGTATACTTCTCTTTTTTTAAGGATAGCGTTTATGACACAGCTCAGCTAAAGGCAGTAATTCGAGTTAATAATGAATTTTTCTTTTACGACAGGAATTCTCGAGAAAAATACTTTTCAGCCAATCAGTATCGATTTCTCCCCTCCGAGTTTGCTAAAGATACTGGCGCTTGGTTCTTGTTTCCTTTCTTGAGTAAAAATATTACCAGTGAATCAATTAAAATAACTCGTTCAATACCGAAAGATACTTTTGAGGAGCTGAATAATGCAAGTTTAGATGGTCGGTCTTCTTTGGCGTTAATGCATAGGCGTATTTTATACTTAAATTCAGAATTGAATTCAGTGAGTCGACTACTTTGTCAGTTGACTGGTGACGAGTATACAGAGCCGCCAGCAAGTACTGTACCTCGACATACCTCAGGTCTTTTTGATGACCGATCAATCATGCAGCCAATAGATATGTGTCAGGTGTTTTATCGTGTAACTAACATCTCAGTTCTTCTGGATTATGTTTTGGAATTCCATTTTTCATATACATCAGATAGTACGATTGATAGAGAGCGTATGACGATTCTTATTGTTACTCCTGCAGTACTTCTCTTTTATAATCATTTCTCGCTTACAACTGCCTCCAAAATTACTGATGGTAAGACTCTGCGTATCGTTTTACTTCTTTTCTATATGCATTTACTCACGGTTAGTCCCACCTCGTTTTCTACGTCTTTTATATCGGGATTCTCGCCTGTACTTAATGCGATTCTTTTCTCATCATTATCCATTTTGTGTATTCAGACAATCCTATCATCACCGATGATGTCTGATTTAACTTATGATGAGAATAGTCGTCTTACTTCATCTGGAGTGCAGGTAATAATGGCGTCATCATTGCTCTTATCGTCGTCTTATTACCTTCTGAGAGATTGCTTTAATCAAGTAATAGATTACATCTTTTCTCAGCCAGTCCAGGAAGATAGCCCATTAGTGACCACCTCTGCAAACCCTATGGCAATGTGATATCCTGTGTACGCGAGCGTCATCACTCTTAACGTGTTACGCAGGGGTGTATAATCACTCTAGTTTGATTCTTTGGTTAACAACAATTTCTCATTGCTTAGACATTGGGCTCTATTTAATGTTACCGATCAGAAAGGTAATACTCCCATATTCCCATTATTTTCCAAAAGCATGTTGTTGAATCAATCTCTTCTGAGGTTGAAAATGGGTCAATGTCTGTGAATCTGTCTGTCAATGGACTTAGGTTTATTTCTGTGTTACTTTCTAAGGCTTTCGCTATGCTCATGCGTAATCCATGAGCGAATACACTGGCATTATTACCCGTTTCTTTCTGACACAACTTCTCCATAGTATACTCAGCCCTTTTAAGAGAGCGGCAGCTATTTAAGCCGCTTGCGTCCATCACGGTCAATAAACGGTCGGTGAATGTCCTGGTTTCTTCATTCGAACAATATTTTTGTAGTATTGCTATATTGGGGATGTTTTTGTAAACGGGTGTTAAAGTGGAACTGGGATTTTTTAATTTTTCCATGATACCCTCACAACTGTCTTGACTGAAGTCACTATCACCACCAGATAGCGCAAAGATGGTATTCCAATGAATTCGAAAGGTCTCAATATTTTTTTCGCAAATTTCATTCAACTGAGATAGGTTTTTCAGTTGTAACTCATTTAGTCCTGCTGGTTGAGCTGCGCTCTTAGAGGGGGCAGTTTCTTGCGCCAAAACTGCTGAGCAAGATAACAGGCCGGCGAGGGCGATGTTAATTAGGTTTTTTTTCATGTGGTTCTCCCCATTTTATCTATTGTGTTTGACGCATCATTCACGGTTATGCGATTTTAATTATTTTTATCAATATAAGACCAAATCAAATAAGTTGCTTCAAAACAGTCATTAGCTTCAGGATTTTGTTTGTTATACAATTCTGCTAGTTTTTTCATTGGAAATGAATCTCTATTATATTGACCATCTTCAACGGCTGCTAATCCAGAAAGACCATGTTCTTTAACAGCTCCTTCTTGTTGATAAGTATTGTATGCGCCGGCTCCCATCAAAGAAAAATTTTGAAGCGTCATTTTTGGCTCTTTCTTACATTGCTCCATAAAGCTTGATAACTTATCAACATCTGAACATGAGTCTATAACTCCACTATTACGTTTGGGACTTAGGTTTGAACTGACAAAGTCTTTATCATCATCGCAAAACTCTTTGAGTCTTTCGATGTTAGGAACTCTAGTCTTGCTATCTTTCCCGTCCGTCAGCACAGCTTGATCGATAAAGTTTCCTATTTTTTCGTATAAATCTTCGCAACTTTCATTTTCTAGTTTTATACTTATGCCACGCATGGCAAATAACCAACTGTAATATTTTTTATAGTAAACGGGATCCATTTCACAAAAGACCATTCCGGGTTTACATGTTCCACCATCCAAAGAGGGTATACCGTCATCGTTTTCGCAATCCATGTATTGACTGAGTTGCTCTAGTTGTCGTTTTTCTGGTTCAGCTGCGCTCGTAGAAGGACCCGTTTTTTCACTCTCTGAATTACAGTTTTCTCCAGCAACTGCGCAGGTTGATGTACTGATAATTTCTTCTGCAGTATCCGTGACAGTGGTAATTTCGTTGTTAATATCATTATCGATATTATCGGTAGTACTGGATTCTGCTTGTAAATGACTACATGAGAGTAGAATGCCGACTATCATTAATGTTATTCTTGTAATCATGATGGATCTCCTGTGCCTTTGTTTTCTTTTTTACTTTTAAATGCATCATCGTATCTTTGAATGAGCTCACTTGCTTGATAACAGTCATATGCTGTGATCTTTGTGCCTTTATCACTCAGTTTTTTTAGCTCAGCAAATGGAAACTCAGGTGCGTTATCGTTCTTATCGGTATTGTCACTGTCTTCTGTGGTGGTTTGAGAGACACGGTTCCGCTCTATGTTGGCTGTTCCTGTTATGGTGAAAATTTGGAGTGTCTGTTGTGGGTTATGTGCACACGTTTCCATGACTGTACTTGCATCATCAACATCTTGGCACGATTTTAGTGTCACGATGTGTTTGTGATCTTTGAATAAATTAAACAATGTGTTTGTTGTTGCACGGTCTGACTCACATAGTGATTTTAGTATCGACACTTTTGGTTCTGAGTTAGCATCACCTTTTAACAGTTCTGCTGAACTTTCTTTCACGATTTTCGATCTGCTTTCGCAGTTATCTATTCCGTTATCAGAAAGCTCATGCCCAGCCATAGCGAAATTAAATCGGTTGACTTCCCAATATAGCTTAGGGTTTTTATGACAAAAATAAAC
>CACHNP010000051.1 GCA_902581285.1 uncultured Gammaproteobacteria bacterium
GCGAGATTCACGGCTTACAAATGACACTGACAGAACCAACACGCACCGCGTTGATTTTATTTATGCCGCCGCCGCGCAACGGCATGGTTCAACCTGCACGTTACTCTGTTCACGACGTTGGAACTATTATAGTCACTTTATCATCGCCAACATAATTCAGTTGCGTGCAAACAAATTGTGTCGGGTCTACAAAATCTTGTAGCGTGTAACTTTGATTGAGATTGCCATCGTATTCAAGTGTGATTTTATTTTCAGGAATTAGACTTTTTTTGAAAGGAAGCCATCCGTTGAAAGGTATGCCACTTGTACTCTTAAAATATCCATCTACGCTATGGAAGCCCAGCCCCCTCTCATTTAAAACGAGCACCTTTGCACATTCAAGCATTTCTTTTTTACCCTTACCTTGACAATCACTATCAACTAATGCTGGCACACCGTTTTTCATGTATTTCGGCGGAATACCATCTTTAAATTTTTTCACTAGCATACACTTTTTTTTAGTACACAGCGCCATATTAGAAACATCAGAAACATTATCGGGCACCCAATCACATGCCACACTGGTAGGGTAAAGAGTAGAATCGTTTATATTTATATTGCAGACAACAGCATCACCTCCCCAAAAACACCCTTTCACCTGATCTCCTGGTTTGAAACTCTCATTACTTTCAGTCATGGTGGTCCAATTGCTGTCTCCAGACTTTTTAAATTGAGAAAACTTAGAATCACCCTGCGCCCAACCACTCAAAGGTAACGCCAAACACCCTGCCGCCACCAAACCAATCAAACTTGTTTTACACTTTTTCATCTCAACCCCCTCATGGATTTGTATTGTTATGACGACACCCAACGGATATCACCACACTCACAGGCAGATTATAGACCAAAATAAAAAAATTGCTGAAAAAAAAACCGGATATCTAAATTGAGCTTAGATCATTGATTCTGTATGTTATTTATCGTTACCGCAAGCCTTGCGAGCCCACACAGCAGCAGCCAAGGTTAACCCTCCGGCCACAAACAGGATTGCACTTAAGTTCATCACACTGGCACCGGCGTATTGCCTTTGGTGCTATGTGGTTTGAACAATATCAAAATGATCAAGTTTATGTTCGTGGGGACTTGTCGATTGTATTCATAAGGATCTGCTTTGATAACACAAGCACTATTAAGGCACCTACCATGCAGCCAGCAGAAAAGTAAAAGGGTACATTCAGATGGAGATAGCTTAGGTATCCGCTTAGGCCAGCGGCAATGACCATGGTGAGTGAGTTAATAGATCCAGTATACCCCATGATCCAGCCTTGTGATTGTTCATCGACAGCAGATGAGAATAAAGTAAGGCAGTAAGTATAGAGAACAGGAATGGTAAGAGCAACTGGAATAGAAAATAGCCACATAATAGCAAGATTTTTGTAGCCTAACGCCATGATGAGATAAGATACAACAACAAACAAAGTGGACAATTTAAAGAATGTTGAAAGGGAGATATACTTTTCAACCATCTTAACAACATAAGAAAGAGCAAAGCAGAGTAACAATGCGATGTACATCATAAAAAAACCACTTTGAAGTGCGTTATAAGAAAATTGTTTGCTAAGAAAAAAACTAATGACCTGATAATACATGATCCAACCAAGCTGTGTTAACAGAAAGTAACAAGACAGCGCTCTTAGTTTTTCTTGTTTAAAGCCGACAGGCAATGATTTAATCCCACGTAATAAACTCAACTTTTTAGGCTCTGCTTGATACGTTTCTTTAAAGTTAAAAACAAGCCAAGCAATATTAATCAATGAAAGCAATGACGCGACCCAAAACGGCGTGGTATTATTAAAAAAATGTACCAGCTTATGATCCACTAAAACTCCACCCAAGATCGGCCCAATTGACATACCAACAGTAATGGATAAAATGATAAGAGCCATGTTTTTTGTTGTGTTCTTTTTTTCAGAAACGTCAATAATCGCCGCCTGAGCAGTTTGCTGGCTGCCTGCCGTAAAGCCAGCAATAGCGCGACCAACTAATAGCAGCCAAAATGCATGTAGTTGAATAGCAATTCCTGAAAGCAGTAATCCGCTAAAGCTACCGGATAGACAAATTAACAATACTTTTTTTCGACCTATTGAATCGGACATGTCGCCAAGCAACGGAGCGCCAAACAATGTCATCAATGGATAAATAGTAATGGCCAGACTAAAATATAGATCCTTTTTGATCATAGAGTCCTGCATCGAGAAAAAAACAGGACTGTGATCCGAGAATATTTCTGAAAAAATGGGAAATACAATCGTTAAGCCAATCAAATCAATGATGATAACGAACGATAAAGGAAGGATGACTTTCCATGGGTATGCCTGATTATTCATTTCGAACTAACCTCTAATTGAGATATTTAATTTTATATTATCTTACTATGGTTGTCATATTTGTTATATGTTGGTTGATCTAAGAAATAAGGTGTCATCTTTCTCATAACAGAGGGATAAAATGCAGCACTGATAGAAACACAATCTCAACTATCATTTTCATAAGACACATAACTTTCATTGAATTAGCGTTTTCATTACGTTGTAATTATTTTCTTGTGATCAAGACACTAAAAAAAAGAATAAACAACCAGGCTACAGTATCAAATTAATCATTCGTCTTTTATTACTGCAAACCTACCCACACCTAAGTGCGATAAAAAAAAGCCGCGAGATTCACGGCTTGCATTTCAATCATATGGCCACCTTAGACTCACCAAACACCCCGAGTACTGCGAAAGACCAAAGGGAGGTGAGAGAAATTTTTCATTGTACAATATCTCTCTTGGATCAAAACACCTTCTTCCTTCCTATCAGGTTTATTTCCGACATAACATTGCTTAACGAGTTTTTTACAGCTTTTAAGCAGAGGCTCTACAGCCGTCGCTAATTTATAGTTATAGTTATTTTTCTCACTCAATTTAGATACCACGTCTACAAAATTTTCCATACTTCTCTGACAAGGGTTAGGGTTTGGGTTAGGGTTATGGTAACTGCACGACTTAAAAGGCAGTGACTTAAAATACGACTTATATCCTGCATGTTCTTTGGCTATAATCTCAAAGTTATGCCCGGGAATACATCTCAATGGCGATGAAACTTTTAGATTAGGTAGGCACGTTAGAAAAGCTTGCTTTATTAAGGCCGGGCAACGGGTGAAAGTAAACCCCCTTTTACTGTCATAATGATCAATTGTGCCAAGTATTGACAAACAGTTTTCAGTCCCTTTTAATTTCGGACAAGGGGCGGTTGTTGCCGTGTTGATATCATACGCAGAAGCAGCACTAGTCGCGCTGAATAAAGCAACAGCCAGATAAAATCTTATTTTCACAAAAAACCTCCCATGTAGATATAAAATAAAAGATTAACTCAGTACTATTGAAAAAACAACTTAGTTAATATCATCCACCTTAAATTCGACTAACATTCACAGTCAATCACAGATACTTATGATACCTCCAGCAAACGCACCCGCACCTAACTACGCTAAAAAAAAAGCCGCGAATATCGCGGCTTTGTGTCAATCATAACATAACAATCATCAATCCAACGTAATAAGCGCATCCTTACAAGCCTTGGTATCCATCCTTTCATTGGGATCATACTTCAACTTAATTTCACCATTTTCAGCAATCATTGTTGGGCAAATATAAGTATTGTCTTTCCTCGGCGTCCAGGCAGGACCATCTAGTAAACCATCAAACTTTTGTTTAGACATTGTCCCGCAAAGTTCAAAATTATCGCCAAACGCTTTTTCTGCAGTAATATCGGTCTTAGTATTGTTGTTAATGACTGTCCATGTCTTACACTCGTCATTGCTCGCAGGTGTTATCTCGTTGCCTTGATTTAAACTATACTTTTGACCATTCATGAAATAGTAATTATCATCTTTACTACCTTTGGCTTTAAACAAAATGTAATGAGACACATTATATCTATTATCAATTGTGCTATTGGTATTAATCCAAAAGTGTCGGTGGCAACGGTCATGGTTTGTTTCAGTATTTGTATCAGTATCCTTCAGAGCCTCTTGGCAATTTTTTTGATATACGCGCATCATGAATGCATCTATTCCTCCGTCAGACTTAAAAGTTAGTTCCTGAGTAAAAAATTTTACAGCTCCATTAGATGTAAAACACTCAAGGTTTGTTTTGTCATCAACCACAACACCGCCACAGCAGTAAGTTTCACCTTCAAACTTAAAACACCCTTCAGGTGGGCTGCTACTATCACCCTGCGCCCAACCACTCAGAGGCAACGCCAAACACCCTGCCGCCACCATACCAATCAAACTTGTTTTACACTTTTTCATCTCAACCTCCTCATCAATTTATATTGTTATGACGACACCCGACTGATATCACCACACTCACAGGCAGATTATAGACCAAAATAAAAAAATTGCTGAAAAAAAAACCGGACATCTAAATTGAGCTTAGATCCCTGATTCAGTGTGTTATTTATCATTACCGCAAACCTTGCGAGCCCACACGGCAGCCGCCAACGTTAACCCTCCGGCCACAAACAGGATTGCACTTAAGTGCATCACACTGGCACCGGCGTATTGCCCAAAGAGCGAAAACACCGCACCACCGATGAAGGCCAAAAAAGAGAATAACGCGCTGGCAGGACCGGTTAATTCTCGCGGCGCCTGGGTCAACGCACCCGCACTGGCGGTCGGACGAATAAAACCCACCCCAGTAAACACCACAAAACCAGGCAGCATGATGCGCCATAAAGCATGCAACTGTGTGCCACTATTAAGTACCCACATCAGTATGGCACCCAACATAATCACCATTGAACCACTCAGTGCAAGCGATGACACCGAAAATCGGCGCGATAACAACGGCACTAAAAATCCCACCAACACAATTCCCATACCATTAAACGCAATCAACCAACCGTAATCCACCATCGATAAACCAAACGGTTTAATTAATAAATACGGTGATGCACAAATAAAACTAAAAAAACACGCGTAAGAAAAACACGACACCAAGCAAAAGCTCATATAACCACCCATGCTCAGCAGTCGTCGATACGAATGAATAATTGATTTAAAACGCAAAGCATCCGGATTTTTTTGTGCGATTGATTCAGAAAATAGCATAACAACTGCAAATAAAATCAATACCGCTATCACAATAATTAACAAAAAATCAGTACGCCACGAGCCCACCGATGCAACCAGGCTACCCAACAAGGGTGCGAACGCGGGCACGAACCCAAGCACGGCAAACAACACCCCACTGACTTTAACAATCGCCTCTGGCTGATAACTGTCTCGAATGATCGCCAACACCATGCACAGCGTTCCACACGCACCCACCGCCTGAATAAAACGAGCGACCAAAAACACCGTAAAATTTGGCGTTAACCAAATTACCACACAACCGACCAACACCAAGGAAATAGCGGTAATTAATAACGGACGCCGCCCAAAACGCTCAGACAACGGGCCATAAAACAACTGCGCTAATGCAAAACCCACGAGATACATCGAAACAACCCAACCAATATGAGCCGTATGAAGATCGTGCGCCATGGTCGGCAACGACGCGAAGTAAATATCATTCCCTAACGGCGGCAAAACCGTAGCGAAAAACGTAAGAATCAAGACTAGACGACTATTTCTGTTATTAATCAGCATATTATATATATCCACCTTTAAAATGAGCGTTGCACTTAATAGGTATACTATACCTATTTTAATAGGTTGTCAATACCTGTGTAAATAACCTATAATAGAAAGATAATAAAAAGGAGCAATCATGGCTCGATGCAATAAAACCGCTTATGCCATTTTAGGCCTGATCAGCAAACAGCCTGCCTCCGGCTATGACATCAAGAAGAAACTGGCCTCCATGTCTAAGTGGTACTGGTCGGAAAGCAACGCGCAAATCTACCCCATCCTCAAACGCATGGAAGCCAAAGGCTGCTTGAGCTCCGAGCTGGACACCAGCAGTGGTGCACGCCAGCGTCGCATTTATCAAATCACCCCGGACGGGATGAAAAAACTCACCGCATGGCTACAACAACCAGTCGAGCCACCAACGCACCGCGACGAATTTTTCCTCAAGCTCAACTTAGCCCAACACCTCACTCAAGACGAAATGATAAAGCATTTCACGCAATTCCAACAACGCATATGCGATGAACTAAATCACATTAAACACATTCAAGAACTGATTCAACAAACCCACCAAGACCAGCCTGATTATAATTACCTGACACTGAGCTACCAATACGCACTATCGGTCTGGCAAGCTAAAGCCGATTGGTGTCAACAAAGCTTAGACTCGCTAGGGGCTTAATCATCGCACGTGACCTTGATTAAAAAACACATACAACAGAACATTCGATCGACACCGTTATCGCAACCGAGTCATCGCGCTTGCTTTGCTTGTTTCACTAACCGCCGAACTTTTTTTTTCAGGGTAAGGCAACCACACAAAGAATCGAATATTCGCATGCAAAGTGACATAACAACCTTTCCGTTTATCCGAACCCCACCCTACACGATAAACTGAACTCACTCTTTGCACAGAGCCCCAACCAATAAACCCTGTCCCGACACCGTCACAACTGGTATAAAAACCCACTTGGTTAAAGCCAAAACTCAGCCGCCTGTTGCTAATAGAACCTGTAAAAACCCCTCCAATTAGCGCATCGTGTCTTGCTAAAATAAAAATGAGCATCAACATTAGCAATGTAAATGCAACGAAACTAATATTGACAGACTGCCAACAAAACACACCCACAATATTAATCAGCAGAAAAGCAACCACAGTCAAGGACCGATGACGCGACAGTACTGGCTGCATCAGCAATATGGCACTGTAACTTATTAGAACACCACCCATCAAACTCTCATTCACACTAAAACTTGCTAATAGACTGGATAGTATCAACGAAACAAAAATGAGCATTCCTTGCGTGCGAGCACTGTTATTAAAAACCATTTTAAGTTGCTCAACTAGAAATCCAGCATCCTCAGAACAAGATATCTCAGGCGGTACTTTGTCCCATACACATAAACGACCCGTGGAAATAACTTTTTTACGACGACAAGTTTCTGGTGGACCAACGTGCTTCAACAAGGCAGACTTAACAAGAGACTCAACCTCAGCGCCTCCCTTCGGAATAATAGCCAACAAAAAATCATGATCAAATAGCAAGAATGCCGAAGGCAAGTCATACCAATGACTGATTTTATCCCAATCCACTCGACTGATTCGAGACGCTGTGTGTAACTGAAACCAAACGTCTGACAGGGTCATCTTCACCTGCTGTTCACGCATCAGCTCGAGATCATATTCGACACGGCGAATGTAATCGACACTACGACTCAACGAAAACGATTTTTTTTCCAAGTAATCGCTGCAAGCCGAGCAGAAAAAACCAACCAATGACCAACAAACTGATCCAAAGGTAAGACAGCATAGACCAGGAATAACTTAAGTCGTATTGCAACTTCAGAACAGAAACAATCCCAGGCAAAAGCAACAGTCCAATATAAGCCAAACCACATATGATAAAACAGAGCGTTATTGCCATAAAACAAATTGATTGTTTTATGCCACCCGTTGATGACTGACTGTGCTGCACCCACTCATCAATAATAGCACGTAAATCATCTGTAGCTCTATACAATGGCAACGTTAACATGAACCACTCCGGTTACTAATCCAGATTATAATATGAACCATATCAAAGCAGAGCACAACCATTCAAACAACACCAACCAGCACCACAAGACGAAATATCAGTTTCTTATAGATAAATTTACCACTTCAAAATCTGGATAAATGTACTATATTCCGTTTTGGCTGGAAAGGGGAAACTCATTACCATCTCCTGGAGGACGACAGTAATCACAAATACGTCCAATCAAATAGTCTGCATTCCAAATGAAATTGTTGCAGAAAGCGCCATCATCAACCATACTCCTACGCGCAAAAAGATAAAGATCATCCACTTTCAAGTTATTAGAGCTTCTTTCACATACACCCCAATCACGATGCTGCTGCAGTACAACGTTTACTCAAAGATGCAATTTGCTCAACCTCACCAGTAGGCACAAGAGGAAATTTGGAGTTACCAGCGTTCAATTAATGGAAATCAATGAAAAAGGCATGATGTATCGAATAGGAATAGATAGCATGAGGGAAGATAAAGTAAACGACATGAGTAACGTTACAATTAATATTCATTCAATGCTAACACACGCGGGAATAAGATCAACTGAAGGCGTACTCTATCACCCCCTTCAGCCGGACGCCGGACTTAATGCTATACAAGAGATGCGAGTTACAAAAGACCATTACCAAGACTCACTCAGTATTCATGAGGACAAATACACCGAAGGGCTAAAAGACACGACCATCATTTCCAACACCATGATCTTCAACAGTCTCCCCACTGAGTCAATTAACGATATCGCTCAGCGATCTCAACGCATACACCTTAAAGCTGGCAGTACGTTATTCAACAAAAATGACGAGGGGGACAGCATGTTTATCATCGCACATGGAGCAGTGAGAGTGTTAATGAAACACGATGGAAAGAGAGTCCAAACAGCATCATTAAAATTGCACGAGCATTTTGGAGAAATGTCACTACTCACTGGAGCACGGCGATCCTGTGACATAATCGCCATCAACAAGGTCGTCCTTTTAGAGATAACGAAAAAAACAATGCAGCACATCTTCGAAAAAAACCCTAAAATCGTCGATTTTTTGACAAAAGCAATATCAGAGCGAAAAGCAATCAACAAACAGTTGATTAAACAATATATAAACAAAAAAACAAGAACCATCAGAAGTTAAGCCGAACCATCATATCTTCAATGAAACGTTTTTTTGGATTACAGGATTAAGAGACAAACGCAAACAGATGCACAATTAAGTCTTACTATTTACCACAACATCCGGCTTTTGTGATAACTTCTTCAATGGCCTGTACTCAGACGCTTGCTCAAAAATTGCATCAGTGTAAGGCTCATAGGTTTTGAAAATAACATCGTATATAGGCATATACAATGAAAAATTCTTCTTAAACTTGGAGTGATGCTGCGAATGAAACGTTGGCGTATAAAGCAACTTACTTAACCACGACTTACCATACCATTTGGGAAAAAATTCAACGTTTGTATGACCAACCATGTTAAGCAAATCAAAAATAATCGAATACACAGCAACACCAGAAAAAGACAACACACCAAATAAACTAGCCACAGCAACGGGAATCGAGAATAAAAAAGTGTAAGTCACTCTTTCAAACAAAGTAAAGGTGAATGAGGTATGCGGCGTTGCTACCGTCGACTTATGGTGATACAGATGATGCTCTTTATACAACTTGCCAACGTGTAATAATCGATGATACCCATAATACAATGGCTCGACCACAAACATATGCGCTAATAATAAAACCAGATATTCAACCGCTGAGTTTTTTGATATATTCAGCACCCCGATATACACGAAAAAAGTCAACAAAATAAAATCAGCAAAATAACCAGTCATCGGCTTAAAACGTTCTCGCCGAACCTGATCATCAGTCACCGGAACATCATAAATTGTTTTACCCTTCACCTTCCTATTTCGAACCATGTAATCAATAAGAAAGGTATAACTGGTTCGAATTAAAAATAAAACAAAGAAAACAATGACAGTAACACCCATAAAAAACCCCACTTATTTGAATGTGAACTCATACACATCATGAAGATGCTGTTTGAAATTAGTAAAGTATAACGACAAAAGACTTTGATCAACAGCGGGAAACAAAATCCCCAACTGCTTTAACTTCTCCATCGTGTTCTTCTGACAAATAGTAATGCCCCCAACATCAAAGGACGATATAAATCTATATTGCTTATTTTTGTAATCAGAAAAAAGCATAGGCACAGCACGCTTACCCGGCGATGCCGTGTCCTTAACTAGATTGACCAAATCCTGAATCCACTGATGGTAAACTATCTTCTTAACCGCCAACCCACTTGTTTCAAAAAACTGCACAATGCTAGACAGGCTGACTTTCTCAGGATTCGTGATGTGATAAAAGTGACCGTATCCAGGTAACTTAATAAGACCAACAACTGCTCGCGCCGCATAATCAACAGGTGTTATATCAAACTGCATTTCTTTATTAAAAAACGAACCCAACTGCATCGAACTCATGAATATAGACGACAACATATCAGCCGCATTGAAAATACCTGTCTTACTACTGCCAGTTAAATTCCCCAAACGAAAAATATTTACTGGCAAACCCTGCTCCTTCATTGCTAACAAGCGTTTTTCGACTTCCCATTTACTGACACTGTAACCCAGATCAATACCAGGTCTTTCGTCATAAGCCACCTCTTCTAATGGCAACTGCTTATTTCTACCTAATAATACTGAGTAAGTCGAGATATGCTCAAGCGATTTCAATTTCCCCGACACACAAAATCGTGCAACATGATCTATGGCAATCAGGTCCTTGCCTTTAAGCTGTTGCTCGTTTTGAAGAAAATTAATTTCCGCAGCAGCATTGATGACGCAATCAATTGTTGTTGACAATCGCTGGTAGCTAGCTTTATCAATCCCGAGGTCAGGCATGGACATGTCTCCCACCACCACACTCACTCGATCTAAGAGATCAGCTAGATTTAATCTCTGCTTTTCTAAAGCAAGCTTCAACCTAGCCATAGCTGCTTGCTTGGACTCGGCACGAACCAAACACACGATGTTCCATGTCGAGTTTTTAAGCAATGCCTCAAGCAAGTAACAACCCAAATAACCGGTCCCGCCTGTCAGTAAAACCGTCTCCACAGAGTCACTAGCCGGCCGCGAATTCGATATCACCTTTTTTATATCAAAAAAATCAGCATTATCCGCATTATCGGATGAATCAATCTCTTGCTCATCTCGCCCCTGCATCAACT
>CACHNP010000052.1 GCA_902581285.1 uncultured Gammaproteobacteria bacterium
TGAGCATGCATTAACATTACGGAACATAAGTGAAATGGTATGATTGAAGAACCGATAAGGCTTCAAAAAATGTTAAACCAATATGTAGAGCCAACGACAACGGATGCTGAAGAAATGTTTCGTAAGGCTGATCGGCAGGTAATAGATTGCCCTGCCTTTGGATCTGAAGGCACTGATCATGCATCTGCTAAGTGTGATTTTGGTTTTTCGTTATTTAATAGGATAGAATTTGAACTCTCTCTAATGTCTACGTCTGGCAGGTTAGATGCCGAGATTGTAAAAAAATCGATATCATATAATGATCAATTGATACAGGATGAGTTTATCAAGGACTTGCTTGATCATTCTCAAGATGTGTTATCGAACTTTCACTGTTTTCTTTCAGAAAATCAATTAAGTTCTCACGTATGGGTGAGTGCAAAAAGACCAGAAAGAGGATCATAAATGATGTTAAAGGTTGCGATAGTCGGTTTTGGCGTAGTCGGTAAAAGACGTTATGCTTGTATTAAAAATATCAGTAATGTAGATGTTGTTAGTATATGTGATAATCGCGCTGAAATGTTGTCATATAGATTAGAAGGTGTTCAGTTATATTCATCCTATACTGATATATTAGAGAATGAAAAAATCGATGCGGTATTTGTGTGTCTTTCAAATGATATGCTTGCTGAGGCGAGTGAAGCCTTTCTGAGAAAAGGTATACATGTTTTTTGTGAAAAGCCGCCTGCAAGAAATACTAAAGAACTTCAAAAGGTATTGACTGTTGAAAAAGATAATCCAAATTTGAAGCTCATGTACGGTTTCAATCATCGTTATCATGAGTCTGTTCGAGATGCCTTGGAAATTATTCGTGGAGAGTCATTAGGCAAGGTAATTAATGCGCGCGGTATTTATGGAAAGTCATGCTTAATTACGTACAATCAAACTGAGTGGCGCACCTCGAGAGAGTTGGCTGGCGGTGGTGTATTGTTGGATCAAGGCATCCATATGGTGGACTTGATGCGTTTATTCTGTGGTGAATTTAGTGAAGTTAAAAGTTTTATCTCGAATGACCACTGGCAATTTAAAGTTGAGGGGAACGCTTACGCGTTAATGAAAACTTCAGGTGGTGTTATAGGAATGCTTCACTCTTCTGCGACTCAATGGCGCCATCGTTTTGAGTTGGAGGTATCTTTAACAAAGGGAGCTTTAAAACTTTCTGGATTTTTGTCTGGTTCTAAAAGTTATGGTGAAGAGACTTTGCGAATTACTTGGGCAGATATGAACGGTAATGGTGATCCAAAAGAGCAAATTACTCGATATAATAATGATCCTTCTTGGCAAACTGAGGTTGATTTGTTTATTGAATCTATTCGAATGGATAATCCAATATTATCGGGCTCTTCGAGTGAGGCATACCATACTTTGAAAACAGTAGAATCTATCTATAATGCAGATATGATTTGGAGACAAAAGGTAAATGAGTGGGAGAATAACTATGAATACGTTAGTTGAATTTTTAAATTCAAGTCAAGATGAAAAAGCTTTTGTTAAAGGGTATTTCAATTATTTAAATAGTGTCTTAAATAATATATCGGAAGATGAAATCGTTTCATTTATTAATATTTTATTTGAAGCACGAGAACGTGAGTCAACCATATTCTTTCTAGGTAATGGTGGCGGTGCTGCAACAGCAAGCCATTTTGCCAATGATATTGGAATTGGAACGCGTTCATGGGATAAGCCATTTAAGGCAATGAGTATCACGGATAATAATGCGGTAATGACGGCTATTGGTAATGATTATGGTTATGAAGATGTGTTTCTTAAGCAATTACAGATTTTTTTAAAGCCTAACGATGTTGTTGTCACTATTTCAGCTTCGGGGAACTCGATGAACCTTGTTAAAGCAACGGAATATGCTAATAATCATAGCGCTATCACTGTAGGCTTGACTGCCTTTGACGGAGGTAAGTTAAAGCAACTTTCTCAACACGGTATTCATGTGCCATGTAATAAAGGTGAGTATGGACCAGCAGAAGATGCGCATATGATTATCGATCATTTAGTGCATGCTTACATTTCAAATGAAATTCGTATGGAGTGTAAAAACAAGGAAATGCAAGAAGTTTAGATAATTTTTAAGGAATTTTTTGTGCACTATGAACATATAATATTTGATTTAGACGGTACACTGGTTGATACGCTTCATGATGTTGTCGCTTCGTTAAACCATGCGTTTTCTGATTTACATAATTCTCAGTCTGTTTTTGATTATGAGCAGGTTAAGATGTGGATTGGGGCTGGCCTTTCCCCTCTAATCAAAGGTGCTTTGCGAACGCTTCAATTAGATGAAAGTATAGAAAACGTTAATGTTTATTCCAGCAGGTTTCTAAGTTATTACGAGAAAAATCCAGTTCACTATAGTAAGTTATATCCTAATGCTGAAGAATTGTTAAAAGAACTGAGAGAAACTGTTAAGTCGGTTTCAATATGTAGCAATAAGCCTGAAAGAATGGTGATAAAGGTTCTAAAAGAGTACGGCTTGATGGGATTGTTTGATTATGTCTCAGGTGGTGATACATTTGCTTATAAGAAACCGAGTGCTGCCCATATATTTTCAACAAATCCTGAGATTAATTCTTGTAATCTCAGTCAGTGCTTGATGATAGGTGATAGTGCTAGTGATATTATTGCTGCAAATAATGCAGAGATAGATTCTGTTTTGGTTGGCTATGGGTACCTTAGAGATATGCAACTTAGGAAAAAATCGACATATTTTTGTGAGTCTTTGAAAGAAGTTGGTGCTATTATTACCAGGAGTCAAACATTCGAATGAGAATTGCTGTTTGTTCAAGATCTTTTGGGAAAAATGAATTTCTTATGAAAGAAATTGATCGTCTTAATTGCGAAGTTACATACTATAAAGGTCCATATAGCCTGCAAGGTCAAGCATTAATCGATTTTTTACAAGATAAGTCGATTGCTGTGTTGGGTTTAGAAAGCATTGATGGAAGTGTTCTTGATTTATGTCCTAGGCTTAAAGTGGTCTGTAAAATGGGAACGGGCACAGATAAAATCGCTTTAGATGAGCTCTATAAGAGGGGCATTGCTTTTTATAACACGCCAGGTTTTAATAAATATGCTGTAGCTGAATTAGTCCTTGCTCATACACTTGTTCTAGCGAGAAATTTAAAAGCCAATATTAATAATGTAGTTAAGGAGAAATGGAAGCAGCAGCTAGGTAGTGAATTACGTGGTAAAAGCTTAGGTTTATTCGGGTTCGGTTCGATCGGACAAGAGGTGGCAAGAATGTTTTCAGCCTTGGGTTGTTCTATTATGGCTTATGACATTCATTCATCACTAATTGAAAAAACAGAGTATGTTAAGTTAGTTTCGAAACAGGAATTATTTTCTAAGGCAGATATTATATCTATACATATACCGTTGCTGGACAGCACGAGGCATTGTATTGATCAAGCATTAATTGATTCTATGAAGAGCGGCTCTGTTTTTATAAATACCTCACGTGGTGAGGTTGTTGATCAGAGCGCTCTTGTTAAGAGGTTATTGCAAGGTGATATTATGGCAGGCTTGGATGTTTTACATAATGAGCCAAAAGTGGATTTTAGTCTAACTAAGTTGCCAAATGTGATAGTTACACCACATATTGGTGGAAGTACACAAGAGGCTGTTGTTCATAATGGACTAGCAATTATAGATTTTCTTAAAAGAATGATTAGTAATAATGTAACGGTGTAGGTTCTAAAAATGATTTATTTATCTCATTCACTATCAATTAATACTCCTGCATATGCCGGTGGTCAGGGTATTGAGATAAAGGAAATGAAATCAATTTGTAATGGAGACTCATGTAACCAGCTATATATTTCTATGCCAAATCATATTGGTACGCATGTTGATGTTCCCGCTCACTTTGTTGAAGGTGGGAAGACTATTACAGATTATGCAGCAGATGATTGGGTTTTTAATCGTTGCTGCTTGATAGATATTCCTTGTGAGGCAGGTCAAATTATTAATGCCGAAGAAGTCCGAGCTAATAATCCTGACTATGATTGTGAATTATTAATTATACGAACAGGGTTTGAGCGCTATCGAAACAAAGATTTATATTGGCAGAAGAGTCCTGTTTTTCATAATGATTTAGGTGAATTTTTTGAGAATAATTTCGTTTCTTTAACTGCTATAGCTTTTGATTGTATTTCGTTGTCCTCATTGTGTGATCGTGATATAGGACGGATTGCACATAAAGAAATTTTAGAGAGAGATATTCGTATTTTTGAAGATGTATCACTTTTGAAAGTCAAGGGGGATTTGGACACTGTATGGTGCTTTCCTTTGATGCTGTCTAAATCGGATGGCGCGCCAGTCACAATGTTGGCAGCTTTTGTCGGTGGGTAGTGTAAATCATCCATTAAAGTATGATATATAATGATGATGCTGAGCATCAGAAGATAAAAAACAGTATCCCGATGCGCCACCTTGGTAATGTTGAAGATTTGGATGGCATCATTTTATATCTAGCCTCTAATCAAGCTTCTGCTTATGTTACCGGTAGTGTCATATCAGTCGATGGTGGACTTGCTTGTCAGTAGCAGTAATGATCTTGATGTTTAATGGGATACAGGTCTATGCAATGTTATATCATTAGTGCAGTCTGCCTGAATCCGCGATTTTATTTTAAACCGAACAAAAAGCAAAGTAGTTGTATAACGAATTGAATTGATTCGTTTTTTGTTTATATCGATTTTCACTTGAATTGTCAAATAAATAGTCTATATTTCATGTGGATTCACAAATCTAGGGAACAGCATGAAAAAAATACTAATTGCACTCGCCATATTATTCACGTGTAGTGGTTTATACGCAGAGCCAGTTCCGAAAAATTGTGTGTTTAAAACTCAGGAAGAAGTTATTTGGAAACTGGAAGGGATGGAGGGTTGTTACGCAGGTTGTTACGTAGTATCTGATTTCTTGGAAAACCTTTGTAATCACTGGAAAGCAAATAAAAAAATCATGCTAGCGGCAATAAAAAATGATGGTATGAGTTTAAAGTACGCGAGTAAAAATTAAAAGCAGATAAAGGTCTGGTGCTAGCGGCGGTAGTTGCGACAAGCTATGGAGGAACTGCTCTTGAATACGCGAGCTATAGATTAAGAAACGATCCAGACGTGGTTAAAGTAGCAGTGACTAACAATGGGTGGACGGGACTTAGCTACGCGCTTAAATACGCCAGTTATAGATTAAGAAACGATCCAGATGTGGTTAGAGTAGCAGTGAATGTTGACGGGTTGGCGCTTAGGTACGCGAGTGATAGGTTAAGAAACGATCCGGACGTGGTTGAAGCAGCAGTGATGAGTAACGCGTGGGCGCTTATGTACGCGAGTGATAGATTAAAAAACGATCCAGACTTGGTTAAAGCAGCAGTGATTAGTGAAGGGTGGGCGCTTAAATACGCTGGTAAGACTCTGCAAAATAAAGAATACTTGCAAATACTTGCTGCAAAGAAAGCATTACTAGGAGATGTTTTTACTGATAAAAAATTAAGAAATCAAAAGGAATTGGTAATTTCAGCGGTTTTGGAAGATACCGATGCTTTTGTGTTTGTGGACAAAACAATAAAAAAGGAAATCTATAAAGACAGAAAAATCATGAAATCTATAATAAAAGAAGAATGCAAATTCCTTGATGGTGGTATAGAGGTACCAATCATCGACCATATTGCTCTATTTAGTATGACCATTTGTGAGGGTGCAAAAAACACACTCAATTTTTTCGGATATTATAAAATCAAAGCGCTTTCTATTAAGTGAATCGTTAACCTCTCATTATTATTTACAACCATTTTGTCTTATTTAAATTGTAAATTATTTTTCTTGGTATCCATTGTGTAATTATCAATGCAAAAAGATCTTGTAAATCCAAACTCTTCGATCACAGATAGCTGATAGTCTGGGAGTTCGTGCTTATCATCACGGCAGTTTTTGTGATCTTTAACATAACACCACTTGAAGGTGTTAAGGTCTACATTAAGTGTTTTGAGTCTATTTGCATACCAAGAATTAAACCCCCCATGCGCTTCACAGTAATTCTGTGGGTTGGAATCATCTTGTTTACACTGGCAAGCGTCCTCGTCAACCTTGTTTTTATCTTCGGTTATTCAACATTGTTTAATTCACGAAAGTGAGTGGTATATGATACACTTGGAGACATAGACACCCACTCTTTTCAATCTTTATCATGATCGGGGGTTATTGCTTTATTGAGCAGCTCTAATTTTTTTTGTAATTTTTCATATGGATGTTTAGACTGAGGATCGGGATCTGAAGATACTTTGTGTTCCCAAGTTGTTTTTTTGTCTCGATACGCGTGCTTCAGAATGCACTGTACATCAAAAGTCATTTTCTTTCCGTCAATCGTCATGGTTTGTTGTTTTCCCGGTTTGCTCGTCTGGTTCTCTTTCGCAGCATGAGTACCGGGTGCTATAAACAAGCTTAAAATTAACGCCGCTGCAAATGAAAAAATGGTTTTTTTGCCTGCCGTTCTGCTGTGTTTTTGATTCATTTGCATGTTATCCCCCTGCGTTGTGACTCAATATTCACCATTAAATATAGTACGTATTTTTCAAATAACCAGGAATTGATGAGTTTTTTGTGACTCTCTTATATGGTTGATTATATCGCTTTATTCAATTTTTTCTGACACTATTTCTGTCAATTCGATTGTTGGAAGTGGTTGTTTCGTCGTTTGGGAGTTCATCTGTGTCCATAAACGGGTAATAGGCTTTGCATCGCGAGCATTTTACGGTACACTGCGCTGACTTGAGTCAACTAAGCAGTCGCAGTGTCTTTATGGCATTGAGGAAAGTCCGGGCTCCACAGGGTAGAGTGCCAGATAATGACTGGGGGGTGTGAATCCACGGAAAGTGCCGCAGAAAGCAAACCGCCACAGCAACTTCGGTTGCCGGTAAGGGTGAAAGGGTGCGGTAAGAGCGCACCGCGCGCTTGGTAACAAGCGTGGCAGGGTAAACCCCACTCGGAGCAAGGCTAAATAGGAACCGGTTAAGGGTGACCCGCCTACGGTTCGGGTAAGCTGCTTGAGGCGATGGGCGACCATCGTCCTAGACAGATGACTGCTCACGACAGAACCCGGCTTATCGGTTGGCTCGAGTCTTTTGATTCTAAATCATGATTGTTATCATAGTCTCAACCAAACGAGGATGGGCTGCCTTGATACCATCAACCTTATCCTCATTTGGTTACTCTCATCAAGGTAATCACAAATACGTTTTAATCAGGTATGCACGAATAGACGGTGTGGCCAGGTCGGTGGGTATTTTTCCCTGTTGGTCTTTTTGAGTCAGCATAAGAGGGGCAGTCTGTGCAAGCTGATCAACTAGTTCGATGTGATCGCTTTGGCGAAATCTCATCGCTTCATCATTAGCGAGTTCAAGCTCATGCTTGATGTCATCAAAACTTTTTGGCATGACAGTTTTCTGTTGTACGGCGTAATGTAATGCATTACGACCATGGTTGTCTAGATGACTGATGTCGAGTGGGGCGTGCTCAATGAAATGATCTAGATGCCAGGAATGAGTGAGTGCAGCAGTATGGATGGGGTAGCGCCCGAATTGATCAGTTTGTGCTGCTAGCTCAGGGTGCCATCGTAATACGGTTGGAGAATAATGCGCAATATTGCATCCAACCTTGTCTCTATGAGTAATACACCGAGGTTCAACTTCCAGAAGTAACTTGGTTTTTGCAGGATGATGGTCAATATTCATAACGGGAATGATGCCGTGTTTATTTTCTGTCATAACAGCTTCAGGATAATACTCAAGGAGGTCCTGGATGATGCTCATATCATGGCTTTGCTGTCTGGCGATCATGAAGTGAAGTGGGATATTTCCGGCGATGTCCGCTTGCTGCAATAAATCAATTGCTGCTGTATGCTCCATGAGGAAGTCGTAGTATTCACGGTTATATAAGAACGAGTGGTGCCAAATGTTACGTTTAAAAGAATCAAGTTGCAGAAGCATGGATGTGTCATTGTTTATAACCGCTTCAAGCAATTTTTTTTCTTTAATAAAATGAATGGGTAGCCGACCAAGATTGTCCGGTTGATTAGCAAGTGAAGGCTCGTGATGCAGAATAAGAAATGGTTGATCATTCATACAGTTTGAGCAATGAGTGTGAAAGATGGTTTCTCCGTTATTGTTGCTTATTTTGGCAATACCTGGGTTCGTTTTGAATAAGTTTTCAAGTACTGGTAGATCACAGTTAGGTAAGTGGGCCAAAGTATTATTGTTTACATCTTTTAACTGATGGAGTTGATTAAGTTCCTCTACGGAGATATTAAACTGAAGCGATAGTTGCTGATCATTATTCTCTTTTAACAGTTTAATGATTGATCCTAGTGGAAATGAACCCTTGAGAAAAAAATTGATAACGGATGAGTGATGTTGAATGATCAGATTGATAATTGAGGGGGGAAGATCCGTCTGTTGATGAAAAAAATACCCCAATGGAGTGAATCCACGCTCGTTTTTCTGTTTGAAGGAACAAGGTGACTTGGTACTAATTAGGTTAAGAGATTTCTCGTACTCAAAACCTTTACTACTAATTAGACTGTCAATATTGTCCTGATCACAAAGAAGGTGAGCTAGCGTGTTTCCATGACTGCTTGTTTGTTGAAGGATTGTCTCATTATGAGTAATGAGGTTTGTTATGGTTGCTATATCGTAATTCCAGAACAATCGATCCCTCTCGACATCCTCTATCGTGATATCGCTATAGTTAATCAGTCCACATTGAATCAAGGTAAATGAATCGGCTCGATCTAAAATCGTTTTATGAAAAATATCCTTTTTGAATGTCGCGCTAGGATCCATTAAAAGGATGAGTTTTATTATATCATGATTGTGATAGGCGTTATGAATAGGGTGTCGATGATGCTGATCAGTAATACTAATAAGCTCGGGTGTGTCTCGAATGATTTGAGATAGAAGATTTGTATCGTTTTTTCGTGCAGCCAGATGTGCAATAGTTTCACCGAAGTTATTTTGCTTAATAACGTGATGCTCGCCTTGAGAAAGTAACCATTGCCATGCATTCGTTTCATCATTTCCATCAGGATAATAAGGTGTTTGTATGTAATGTACAAAGTGATTACCTAAAGAATCGATTTGCTCAAGTAATTTATGATGATGCGGAGCTAACTTCATAAATAGTGAGAAATCACCATTAATCAGGCTCTGTACTGCCGGGTTTTGTAGATCAAATATGCTTTTATTCAGTGTCCAGTAACGCTCAATGACGGCATTTTGATTGGATTTTTTTTCTGTATCGGCGAGTAATGATTGTGCTTGATCACTAACATTACTCGTTGTGTTTTCATCGTTTGAAAGTCTTTTCATTGAATCTAGGAGTGTGTCAATGATAGCGGGGTCCGTGGCGAATTCATACGCCATTTCGATTGGGGTTCCATATTCTTCGTCAATATATACGATTGCTGTTAGGCTATAGGGTAAAAGCTGCTTCAAAACTGTGATTGATCGATACACTGCATAGTGGAGTGGGGCGGAACCATTAAAGCTGATCCTCGTAGCAAGATTTGGTGCTTGTTTGAGAATAAAGTTAAGAAGTGATTGGTATGCCTGCGCTGTATGTTTTGTAATGTGAGTGCATTTTTGCGCCAGAATATGAAGTAAGTTAAAACCAATACTGTCTCGTGTGTTAATTTTTTCGGGAAACTTTTTAAGTAATTTTAAGCAAAAACTGTAGCGTTCTTGTGAGACAAGCTCGATAACAAGCGGTTTAGTGTCAGGATTATAAGAATAATAATCTATGGTATATTGCGGATACGTTGCAAATAGATCCAGAAGAATCGCGTCGTTATGATGTTTGATGAATTGGCTTAATATCGATTGCTCTGACCATGAATTATAAAATTGCAAAGTGGATGGGTTATGTTCAATTACGACCCGCAAGATATCGTTATTATTCTCACACGAGTCCAGTAGCATTTGTAATGCGCTAAAATCTTTTTTTTGCCTTTCCCATTCACTTTCGTTGATGTCGCACCAGGTCGGCATGGTAGCTCTATCGATCTCGCAAAAACCATCTGCGGGCGTAGAAAGGCATTTAGGATGTGCTTTAAGAAGGTCGTTTAGTTCTGCGGCAGACTTTCTTATAATAGCCCGTTGTATTTCTTCATAATAGTCCATAGCTCTAGCCTATTTTATATTTTCATAAATGACAAGGGCGTTACCTGAATTGCTATTTTAATGTATTGGCATGTGTGAGCTGTTAGCATGTCGATCTTTGTGTATTCTCGTTTTTTGAGCCATTTTTTGACAGTATGTTACCCTTTCTTATGGTCAACCTGTTTTGACATGAGAGTTAATAAGAGGGTAAGTTTATTTTTTCTGACTATCAAAAATCATAATAATAAAGTAGTGCCCCAGTATATGTTTTCTAGATGAATCAAAGTGGGTTTTTTATTTATGAGTGTGGAATTCGGTAAGAGCGCACCGCGCGCTTGGTAACAAGCGTGGCAGGGTAAACCCCACTCGGATCAAGGCTAAATAGGAACCGGTTAAGGGTGACCCGCCT
>CACHNP010000053.1 GCA_902581285.1 uncultured Gammaproteobacteria bacterium
ACACTTTGTATGCCATATGGCATAAATCCGTGACTCACCCAATTGTGTATGTGTACCGAATGAGTCAACAACATCACCGCAGTGAAAACAGGAACAATCAACTTAAACATCAAAATAACGCCATTCACTTTAGCAAATAACTTGGTTCCAAAAGAATTCAATAGCATGATAAAAAACAGGCATAGTATCGCCATCAACAAGCCGCAGTGAGTTAAAACCGGATGTGGCCCAACGGTCATGATGCAAGGCACGTAATGGGAGCTGTATTGCAACAATGCCATCGTCTCAATAGCCGGTACAGCCACCCACGCCAACCAAATAACCCATGAAAAACCGAATCCAGCAAAGTCTCCATAGGTCAACTGAAAAAATCGAACCGTGCCGCCGGTTGTTGGCATACGCTTAGATAAATTCACAAACGTCGCCGCCACCACCATCATCAACATGCCTGCAATACACCACGACAGTATCGATGCTGGACCCGCAATACGCGCGCAAGTCAACGGCCCTAACAACCAACCTGAGCCAATAATGCCGGCAATCGCTGCTGATAACAACGTCCATTGATTCATGCTTTGTTTTAACGTCATGGGGTACCTCGTGTTATTCGTCATATTCACAAGCATAACAAAAACACTTCAGCAGATGTCGTCTAATATTGCTCTATAAATGATTAAATTAGCAATTTAATCTTAAAAATATATAAATTTTAGTATATAATTCTAATTATCACATATAAATCAACACAGAGAGTCGAATGCTAGATAAAACAAACATACAAATACTAGACATACTACAAACCAACAGCCAAATTAGTAACCAAGATCTCGCAGACCAAGTGACCCTTTCTCCGTCGCCGTGCTTACGTCGCGTCAAACAACTACAAGATGAAGGTTACATCACCAAGCAAGTGGCATTACTCAACCCTATTAAGCTGGAACTGAATCTGACGGTCATGGTGATGGTGGGATTGAACAGTCACACTCAAGCCATCATGGACGGGTTTAAGGTGGCTATTCGTAAACTACCCGAAGTCATTTCGTGCCACGTGATCACAGGTCAATCCGCTGATTACATTTTAAAGGTGATGGTGACTGACATGAATCAATACCAAAATTTTTGTTTAAAACGGTTATTGGCAATTAGAGGCGTCGGCACGGTTCTATCGAGCTTTGTGCTAGAAAGTGTGGTTGATAAAACGGCTTTACCGCTAGACCACCTCTAAATAGTTATCCTTTACTGGATCAATACAATCAAGCGAAAAAGCAGTAAACCCACATAATGATTGTCGTTGAGTGTAAAAAAAATTAAATTAGTTATAAAAAAAAAATATTTAGGTATAATTAGTACAGTAGATAATTATGGAGCCAATTATGAAGTCAATCCCTAAATTTTTCAAATCAGTGCGGCAAAGTGCATCAGAAATCGTTAACTATATTCTTGAAAAATATTCAAATGGCATCGGAATGATCAAAAACATGTTTTCTTCATTTAGTGACTTAATGCTACAAGATTCAACTACCGACATTGCGAAAAAGCCCATCAAGGCGATAGAAAAGTTCAGACAAAATAAGCTCGTCTTCAAACTCAACATATTTATAGGCATTACTGCTTTGATAATCTTACTGACATCACTCAAATCAAACCCTCAGTTATCAATCGGCGCCTATGTATTAATCGGTATACTTGTTTTCCAATATGTGTTTCCGGGACTTTTAGCAACGGCAGTCCTTCTTATAACTATTGCCTTAGCTATTGCAGCGTCGATCGCACTCTTTGTTTTTGCGATAATTGCAGGTGTCATAGGCCTTCTGGCCAATGGGGTGCTACAAGTACTAACCTACCCTATCGCTTTTCTCATCACCATCGTGGGCTACCCAACCCTCTTTTTACTTGATATCACCGGCATCAAAAAACAAGGCAATTAATCAAAAAAACCATTCAATGAAACCGCGTTAACACGGAGCCAGCGATGTGGAGCATTGTGTTGTGTTATGTTTTTTATCCCAGCACACATGAAGCAATTTTTGCTGTTTTAGTCTGGATACCGACACCTCACACCACATAGGCGGCTTCGACTTCCCTAAGTTCCACAACACCAATACACGCTGATAAAAATCCAGGGCGCGTGAATAAAAATGCAGATCCTGATTTTTCTTAGCACGACTGGTCGCAGGAACACCGTTTACAACACCGCAGAGCGGATTTTTTTTACGACCATCTTCACACACCACCACTTCAATCGGCGATTCAAAATCGGTAGCCACCGTGACAATTTCATTATCCGGTGACAATTGTTTTTGTTGTTGCTGACCAGAAGAATCAATGACACAGCTCTGGTAAGCGTCAGTCAGGCCGATCCGAGTATCATGGGAGCAGAGACCCCAATGATCTTCAGGGGTGGTCAGCTGACTGTTAGCAATGAGCTTGTCAAACACCTGAAAATAGAACAAGGAACTGACACCTAAACTCTCACCAGCTTGACTCATTGCCCAGCGATAATAGTTGTACATAGCGCTATTACTGCCTCGATTTCCGGCAGAGGGCCAACCCGTTTCCGTGACAGCCAATGCCACGTTCTGTTTCTTAGCTAAAGCAGAAAAGGCTTTATACTGCGATGCAAAATTTGTAAATGCATCGGTGAAATCCACGTTTGCCCAATAAGGGTATATATTCACACCCAGCACGTCTAAAGTTAAACGCAGTTGCTTAATAACAGCATCATCACTGGTTAGAATCTGCTTGGCTGTACCCGAGGTCTGAGCTGTCATGATCGCAAAATCCAAGCCATAATCATCACGATAGGTTTTTAACTTTGTCGCGTAGTGGAGAATGCGATTCAGTTGATTAGCGTCTTCGTTACCAATCACTACGGCATTGATCACTGGGTAATTCACTAAAGCCAGCTGTATTGACTCCAACTGTGCATCCGACCAAGCGTCACATTGCTGCCCACAACCATCCACATTGGCACGAAATAGATAAAGGCCAGCGGCCAACTCTAACGAAGCGTTATGCTGTTTATTATAACGAGATATTTCTTGCGCTAAATTAACTTGACACTGCCCCGTCTGAGGGGACGCATACTGAGTGTAGAATGATTTGATGGTATTGAATTTTGGGATAGTCGTTCCGTCAGGCACCGTCAACATGGACAACGAATGTATTACCGTTAACTGAGCGGCAATGGCAGCTTGTAGTAACGCTAAGCCTTGCTTCGCATACACACTCTCACCTTGTTCATTTTTGAAATCACACAACTGAATACCATGGATCCAGCTGGTCCCGGTGGTCGGGTCAAAGTTATAACCAAATTTTTTGTACTGGTAAGGCCCAATAGGTGAATGCGTCGCATTTTTTATTATACTGTATACAAACGCAGCGATACCAGACAAGCTCAACACCGTGATACCCGCTAACATAAACTTAAAACTCCACGTTGACTTATCGCACCACTGATCTTCTGTCACACCATTGTGATACTGATTTTGTTCGTCTAGCGATGGCACTAACTGGCGGCTCGGGTTATTTTCAAAATGACTTAAATCACTTTCTTTATCAAAACACATACTGACAACCTCTCGTTTGTTACAATAGAGATAAGCTCATTAAGCACAACCCACCTAACTACAACCACGAAATAATTAAACACCACCACCCTAGTTGAGTAAGGTGAGTATCGGTCTTCATGTCACAGTTTGAACTAGCGAGCCACACGAGCAATTCTCAATTTTACAAGAAAATTACAATAAAGCAGAACGAAAGTCAAACAAGCAAACAAAATCATATAGTTACTCAATAATGCACTCTCTATTGTTTACTAAAACAAACAGTCAATCTAAATTTTGGATATATACAAGACAAAAGAAACACCCTATCATGTACCCATAAACAAAGGAGATCATTATGAAAAAAACAACATTAGCACTCATTTTTTCGAGTTTAGCGCTAAGCAGCGCAATGGGACAGGCCACGCCAATACAACCGGTATTCTTGCAGCAGCAGAAACACAGCTCTTATCTAAATTCCGTGTCCATTGGGCGCGGTATAGAAGTAGGCACTAACAGCGCAGCCGTTCCAAACGATTTGAATGAATCAGAAGGTGGTTTTGAGATCTCGCTGGATCATCAGCTCAACAAAAAAATGGCCATAGAAATCAGAGGTAGTTGCAGTGGCGTATTTTTTGACAGAAGCACTACGTCTGTGAGTATAACCGCAAAAGGCATCCTTCATATCAGCTCACATACACAGTTAATCGGTAAAGTGGGTGCGGCTCACGTAAATACGAAGTATTCATCAATTTTTAGCACTCCACAATCACCAAGAACATCGTTCGCCCCAGAGGTAGGTATCGGAGTCGGATTTGACCTTACAGCTCATATTAACACTTCGTTAGAATACAATGCTGCAATTACTTCATCGGAGTACCACAACTACTACAATGGGCCAATAATACAAACTGGTCCATTACCCATGGGCTTGGCATCACTTAATGTCAGCTATAAGTTCTAATACAAAGAGCACCCGTGTAGACTTTGTGTTTTAGCGGGTGCACCTCCACACATCGACAAACCATGTGTGACTCTACAAAGAGAAGAATTCGTTTAATTCGATTTCTTCTTCATCTTATCTTTGACATGTCCGAATGTAAAAACACCAACACCGACTACAACAAAAGGCACTATCACCGTCATAGGAGGGGTCACACTGGCGTTCACCACGACAGCAATTAAAACTATAATAAACCCGATGCCACGTAGCTTATTTTCCACACTCATAGACTTTAAAAATTTCATCGTATTCACTCCTTAATAAAATGACCATATTGTTTAATCAAATTTAGACATATCCATCGGACATTCATATTCCCAATTTTTTCCAGGGATCAGCATTAATCTTGCATTAGGCTCCCCCGGTTTTCCAGAACCTAAACTTACCCTTGCTTTTACGGCTTGTTGATAGTAGTACTTTGGACCAACCCTCTCATTCGGATCCAGGTTACATATTGCATTTCTCACCTTTTCATTTTGTTTCGCGGCATCAAAAGTCATGAACAATGATGTCGGCAAATACGCTTGCTCGACTCCCAGGTCTGCTGCTTTTTTACAATTATCACTTAGTACCTTAATATTATTTAAGACTTCGGATTTCAAAATAGGCTTCATTCGATTTAAATTACGCTGCATTGCATCAGCAAACTGCTGAGTATTGATTGTATCAAATCTCTTCTCTTTTACGGAAGGGAATTGCATCTTATTAAGCATCACAAATACTGCTTGAATATTTAGCCACGCATCCTCACATTGTTTCATTTTGTCATCATTTAGGTTTTTTAATTTAAATGAATTCGATAATTGCTTACGTTCGACATCTTCTTCCAGCAACTGGACATCAACAACTTGGGTCGAGAGGTATTCCCGTACATTACTGTAAAGAGATTCTGCTTTCTGCCGCAAATAACGCTCTTCAGCAAAAGTCAAACCCATGTATTTATTATTTGATAGTTGATCGGCAAAAAGAAACATTGTCTCAACGTTTTTTACTGACACGGTGGAAGCATCAAGAGCTGCACACTTTTTCAAAATAGCCAACAATGCTCTCTCCATTCTAAGTTCTAACCCTGGTTGATCACCGTCTTCAGCATCATCCATCTCTACTCTCAATGCAACAAGATGATCCAAACTTTGTTTACAGTACCCTAGTTCGGCTTCTTCTACAGCCACGTTAAAAACCGGAGCAGGAGCAGGAGCAGGAGCAGGAGCAGAAGCAGGAGCAGCATCAGCGCTAAGCTTGCTGCTTAAATCTGATGTTAGCTCCTCCGAGCCATTCATACTTGAAGGGTTCATCACCGCTGCACTCTCATCGTCTTGTGCGTAACCCGCAACAACCATCAAACTCATTGCCGCGCCGGCCAGTATCGATACACTTTTTTTCATAATCCATTCCTCAATTATTTACTGCTTGAGTTATAGTACAAAAAAAACAAATATCAAGGTGTTTTTTAATTCTTACACATGACTGTTTTCACTGAAAAAATGACACCCACGTAATCAAAGGGCGCTTGTCATTACCACCTACTCGATATACCCCATAATGAGAAAGCGCCCATGACACTTTATCAGCCATAGTCCTGCGGATCACAGGTGTCTATACCCCCATAAAGAGAAAGCGCCCATGCCTCTTTATCCGCCATAGTCCTGCGGATCCCAGGTGTCTATACCACCATAAAGAGAAAGCGCCCATACCTCTTTATTCGTCATAGTCCAGCGATATTGGGGATTGTCTTCATCTCCTAGCCGGCCAAACCCCATGCCCACACGCGCGTCAATGGCTTGTTGGTAGAGGCGCCCAATATCAACACCTATTCGTGCTATTTCTCTTATTAGGACCCACTTATGATCAGACGAATCATACATCACCTCCTCTCCATGCTCACGCTCTTTTTCATAATCTTCTAGCTTAAATTCTGCAGATTGGTTCAATATCTCGCTGTATGATGACCAGACGTATTGTTTTAGCAGCTGCTGAAAGTAATCCATATGCACTGTCCTAAGGTATCCAGCCACAGGCAGGTACAATTGCTCTATCTTCGATGCTTTCCAATTACCATCACAGGCCCAACCTTGTTCACCCATATCAAGTTTTAGCAACAAAAAATCACGAATACCTTGTGCATTATGGTCTGCAGTCCCACCTTCATCATACGTAATTTCCCAATCAATTTGATGTTCTTCCAGTAAAGCACCCAGTTTTTTATAAGCTCGATAAGCATAGGCTGGGTTGACTAATGATAAATCCAGTGTATGCAAACCCGATGTTTTCGAATATGTGTAAGCTTCCTCCATTCTATCGACGATATCACTTAGTTTTTTTTGCTTATCAGCGTTGGAATCGATTTCATTAATAAATTTTTTAACATTGTCTCGGTTTTTATACATATAGTGATTCATGCTCAGTAGATCATAGCGCGCTTTACAGCGTGGCCAGCGTTTACTTTTCTCAATATTAAATTGTTTTTGAATCAGGTCCGAAACTTTGGTCTGTAATTCTTGTGGTGGATTTGAGAACTGACTGATAAGTTCTTTTGATGCGCTTAGTATCACCAGAGTCTCTTCACGCGACAAACCCATGTATTTGAAACTTCCCCATGCTTTTATCACCTTTTCCAGCAACTGTTTGTTAGCGTCATCCAGCTTTCTTTTATTAAACTCGCTTAGAGAACTGAAATAAGCGCGACACCATTTATATGACTTCATGAGATGGGATTGCGCATTCTTTTGTAGTTTGGAATAGTCATCAGGACTGGATTCTTTGAGCATGGATGCCTGCGTAGCAGTAAGTTCACCTGTGTTTTTCTTGCAGTGTGCTCTTTGTAGCATTAACCGCAAATCAGAAACTGAAACCTGGCCAGAAGAAATTATGTTCCACCCCCCCTCATTAACAGTGTCCGCATAACCCGTAACAACTACAAAACTCATTACGGCTCCGGCTAAAAACGATAGACTTTTCTTCATAACCCACTCCTCAGTTAACACAACCATTTATTCTTGAGTTATAGTATAAAAAACACAAACATCAAGGTGTTTTTTATTTCATGCATCTGATTGTTTATTATGGGTAATTAAGAGAATCGTTGGTTCTAAACACAAGATAACAGGCACAGACAGCCAGTTAAACCACCGCGGAGTGAAATCGGAGGTGAGTTGAGTCTGAGGCAATTAAACGCTGCTTTCTAATCGTCACTAGCCCTTGGGCAGAAATCAATTGCCCAGGAGATAAGGACCGCCTACTAACCGGACAGGTTGTCTGTTGTTCCAACCAATTTAACAACAGCACTTTTTCGAATAGATGACCATACGGAGTGAGAACAGGATCAACTAGTAACTCGTGAGAAATAATACCTTCTGCTCGTACAACATCACGCAGATCTCCCCTGAGTTGATACCGCTCCCAGAAAGTAATGCCTGGTAGTGTCATATGATGAGAGGTATGAATTGGCGATCGTAACTGTCCCCACCGCCGCAAACAGTATTGACTCCACAAAAGAAAATTGACTTTATCGTAGCACATACCATCCGGGGCGATTATTACAGGCTTAGCGACCAAACGCAGTCCCGCGATGTTTTTAGCATGAATTAAGTAGATCAGACAAACTAAATGAGGATTGACACAATCTGCATGGTAATGAGTTTTATAGATTTTATCAATGTATCGCGCACTCAGCGGAGATGCTTTCTGCCCCAGACACCCAGCAGTAAAAAACAAATGACAACAAGATTCCGATTGTGCAAGCAAGCACATGGTTACACCAAACAACAGTACCATGAAATGAGCCGTGATATTTCCTGCCCCACAAACCTGCTCAATTGATATCACAGATAACGTTAACATCACCAGTGCTGTGTATCGCTGATCTGCACGCCGAGTTGCTGGGGTATCAAATAGCAATGAGTAGCCGCCAATCAACCGAGATACAGCAAATCTAGTGGCTACCCCCTCTTGAAAATAATCTTTCAACATCAGCAATTTTTCGAAGCAGCCAATCCCAAAAGCCATCGGCCGAAGCAATAGGAGTATCAGATGAGATTGATTGGATTTATTTAGCAAATCAGGGTATTCTCGCAACACCGGTTCGAAACGATTTAGCGACTGAAAAGCAACCACAAGAGCACACACCAGCAAATGGGCATCAACCGCGCATTGAACGATTATTTTACTGCAGCCGGAGGTTTCATTTTTTTCATAAAGACGTGTATCAACAACTGTATCGTACAAAGCTAAACGCCGATTCTTGGGTATGTGGACTGCATCGCAAATTTTAATCCACTTATACCAAGGCAGTGAAACTGTGGACGATGACGATTCATCTAAATAACCTCGCATCCTACCTACTCCATTCCATTGACCAACAATCACAAATCATATCAACGCAAGCTTAGCATAGAATTAGTTAATAGAGACAGATAAAATAAGACAAAAAAAAAGATTGTCAGTGAGAACTTTAATACTCTCATCAGTAAAACACAGTCACTGCATAAGTGTCTTACCTGCTTGAGTTTTAAAGCCCTTCACCAACTTGCGGAGGGTACCACAACGCAGTGTTTAATTACTTGACATCTTACATTATAAAGGTAAACACAAGATGACAAAAAAGCCTTGTTTTGTAACAGAGTGTATTACGAACCCGAACTTTCAATATCCACTGTTACAATTTTTATCACATGCCCATCAGCTGCCACTTCTTCGAACACTAAATGGGTTGAGCGTGGCGCATTAAGCTCGTTTGATAACGCCTTGTAGTTAAAAATGCGATGCCCTGGTGCGCCATAAATCTCACTTACCGGCCCCAAATAATGACTTCCAGTTATCTTAATGACATCATCATCACATCCAGCCAAAACCCAGTGCGCACCAGTACCCGACGCAACCGGCAAAACTACAGACCCATTCGGATTT
>CACHNP010000054.1 GCA_902581285.1 uncultured Gammaproteobacteria bacterium
ACGGTTCTCGTTGTTGCTTGGTGGGATTGCTCTTCGGGTTATGTTATCATTATACGGTCATATTTAAGGATGATTTATGTCGGGTGATGAGAATATCATACAGAGTTCCTCTTCGAGAATACAAGGAAGTCCAGAGTCTTCGTCACCGTCAGTGAATGCAGATGAAAAGCCGCTAAGTTCAACTCAAAATTTTTTGGTTCGCCCCAAATTAGTGGATCACGTTGCTTATCATCAACGCACATCCTATGATGGAAAGGCAAGGGTTATTCTAGAGCAGCCAGAAACACACCGCTTATTAGAAGTGCCGTACCCAGATATCCAATTTCTCAAATTGTTGGATGGCGAAAAAACCTTGGATGATATCATTAACTTGTTGGAGAAAAAGGGTCATCTAGTTAAAAACTTGAGCTACTATTCCTCTCTGGTTAAGAGACTGCTACATGAAGGTTTTATTGAGGGTTCGTGTTTAAATGCCACGTTAACGGAAACAAAAACAGCGCCCAAATCATGGAAAGGCCGACTGGTTAGATTGTTAACCACGGAATACGAATTAGAAGGCATTGATGGGAAACTGGATACATTGTATCAAATGGTTGGCCGGCATTTTTTCCGTTGGTATGGGCGATTTCTAATGTTGTTTTTGAGTGTTGTTGGAACCGTTCTTTTTTTTCCTTTGTACTTTATGGTGATGCCAAAAGTGAACCTATCCTTATTTTTATCGGTGTTACCAGCGGTTTATGTGCTAGGGTGGGCGTCATTGATAGGGCATGAGCTGGCGCATGCCATGGCCGTTCATCGGTCTGGAGCTAAATGTTACAAAGGAGGTATCGGCTGGTACTGGATTAGTTTGGTGGGTTTTATGGATACGTCGATGATGTGGACGAAACCCTTGAGAGACAGGATAAGAGTTAATCTGGCGGGGGTGTATTTTAATATTTTCTTTGCCGCGTTATGGGTGATTCCCGCGTATTTAGGTTGGTTCTCGTTATACCTTTCAACCGTAGCCTGGTTTTTTGCTTTTAGCAGTTTCATGACTGTGCTAAGTAATTTCAGTTCGTTGTTGGAGTACGATGGTTATTACGTAATGATGGACTTGTGTAACATGCCCAATTTGCGTGGAAAAAGCTGTATTTGGTTATTAGAAACGCTGCCTAGAAAGCTTAAATCGAAGATCAATCCATTTAAAGGGCATGCTCGTGAGTGTTGTTATTGGGCTTACACGATATTTCACTTGTTCATAAGTATATTGGTAGTTCAATTGGTGGTTGTTAAAATTATTTGGCCTATATGGAGAGTTGAGTTGGGAGGCCGTTGGTTTTGGGAGGCGGTGCGTGTGTTGTTGGTCGCTGTAGTGTTATTTATAGCAACTAAAATCACGATGCGGGAAGCAAAGCAGGGCAAAATGTCAGGCTAAGTGGTTATCTTTGTGTTCCATTCAGATGTTATTAGCTCTGCCTGTTTTGACTTGCCTCTATACATGGAGAAAAAAAGATGAAGTACCGTCATTTTGTCGACATAATCCAGCATCGAGCACAAACTCAACCCGATAAAATTATCTATAGGTTTTTACGTGATGGTGATCGCGATGAGGTGACATTAACCTACGGTCAGTTGTATCAGCGTGTTATAACTATTGCTTCAAGCCTACAGGTGTATATAAAACCAGGTGATCGCGTGGTGTTGTTGTATGAGCCTGGGTTGGAGTTTATATGTGCTTTCTATGCTTGTTTTTATGTCGGCGCCATTGCGGTGCCGACTTATCCTCCGAACCCTCATCAGTTAACGACCTCACTAGCCACATTGGAATTGCTGTTACAAGATACTGCGCCGCAATTAATTTGTTGCTCGTCTTTAGTTTTAAAGTTACTGCGGGTATCGCAGGTGAAGGAAGCTGTTGGTCGCGTTGTAGCGCGTTTGCGTGGTAAGAGGGTAGCGACTTTACGCTTACAGAAGGTCAATAAAGTTAATACGGAAAAATACGTACTGGCAAAAAATTGTCTAAACGCGTATGACACTAAGCCCGATGATATAGCTTACATTCAGTATACATCGGGATCCACTGGAAATCCGAAAGGGGTTATTGTGACCCATCGTAATATAATAACTAACTCAGCCGTTATCAAACAGCAATTTAATCACAGTGGTGAGAGTACCGGTTTAATTTGGTTACCTCCTTATCATGATATGGGTTTAATCGGCGGAATTTTACAACCGTTGTTTGTGGGCTTTTCCTGTACGCTGCTGTCACCCATTCATTTTATCAAAAAACCGCTGCAATGGCTTACGCTCATTGATCGTTATCAAGTCACCACCAGTGGCGGGCCAAACTTCGCTTATGCCTTGTGCACAAAGATGTTAGAATCTGGGCGTCATTCTTTTGATCTGTCGAGTTGGCAGGTGGCCTTTTGTGGTGCTGAGCCACTGCGTGCTGATCCACTGCAACAATTCTGTGATCACGCCCAACCTTTTAAGTTCAATTCTCAGGCGTTTTATCCGTGTTACGGTTTGGCAGAGCACACCTTGATTGCCACGGGAAGACGTCATCTTTCTGGAATGAGTACGGTGTTATCTCAAGATCCCGCTTATCCACAACATTATGTGAGTTGTGGTGAGGCAGTCGCAGGGCATAAAGTTGTTATCGTGGACCCTGCTTCTAAAAAAGTTTGTGCAGCAGGGCAGGTTGGCGAGGTGTGGTTACAAGGACCGAGTGTGACGCGAGGTTATTGGAATAAACCTGAATTAACGCAAACAACATTTCATGCCTATACGGCAGACGGCAGAGGGCCATTTCTTAGAACCGGTGATCTAGGTTTTCTGGACAATGGTGAGTTGTCTTTGGTGGGACGAATCAAAGACATGATTATTATAGCGGGTCGCAATTATGCGCCGCAGGATATTGAGTTCACGGCAGAGCAAGCGCATCCGTTGTGTCGCAAAGGCTGCAGTGTGGCTTTTAGTGTGACGGATGCAAAGCAAATCACGGATCGCGTGGTGGTTGGGGTGGAGGTCAAAGCAACTGTAAAAAAAAATCAGTATCAGGAAATAGTGAATGCCATAGTTCAGCGTGTGAAAGCAGAATTTGGCATATTGTCTTTGTCCATCTGTTTGCTTAAAGCTAAAACGGTACTCAAAACCACCAGTGGGAAAGTAAAGCGTTCAGCGTGTAAAACCCGTTTTCTCAATAACGCGTGGCAAACCTTGGCTTGTTCTGATGAGTCCAAAGTCTCGCCTGACACTGATTCTTCTTTGTCAATGCTTGATGCTTGGTTAACGCAGCAGTTACCCTGTGCGTTTAATAATAAAGAAAAGCCCTTGATCGACTGTGGTCTTAATTCATTGCAAGCCGTCGAATTACAACAATACATGGAGCAGCATTACAAAGTAACACCAAGCTTGGGTTTTTTATTGTCGAAGGCGACGGCTAGTCACTTATTGCAACTCACACATCATAAATCGGTAAAGTCGAAAGCAGTAACATTCAAGGTTATACCGACTTCTATCGATGCAAATTCCGCATTTAAGTCGCTATTACAAGTCACAGAGAATGAAAAGATACGATCGATGTATTCGCATTTTATGCAACATAATGCGCAAGAAATCGCGGACGAAAATAAGCAGCTAGGTATTACTCAATCACAATTTGCCGCTCGGCGACAGCAAGACACGGCGGCAATTGAAGCATCTCTTGCTGTATTTTATCCGGATAATGACCAAGCCTCTCTAGCCCGATTAGCGCAGCAACATCTGCGACTGCTTGACTGGCATAGGTATTGGCAGCGACATCAACGTATGAGGTTATTACCTCAGGTTCTGCCATATCAAACACAAAGGGTACAGCGCCTTGTTCAAGAAGTTGAAGGCCCGCATTTGTTAATGATGTTTCATACGCTTGGTTGGAATACTTTATTGCATTTGTTGCTCTGCGCTGTTGCACAGTCTTCTCAAAAATTGTGTTTGTTCGCTCATCACGATACTTTTTTGATAGAGGAATTGAGTTTTGAGTGTGCATTAATATACGGTGCCGACCATCCACTTAAACGTTTGTTACAAGAAGAGCGGTTAATCTTTATCAACTCAGGCGAGGATAATGAACAAATAAAAATACAGCGCGCGATAGAGGGAAAATACCTATTTGTGATGATGGCGGACTCGTTGCAGGCGCAACAGCGTCAGGACTGCCCGGCATACCCGGTATTAGCACACGCAGTGAGATTTCATTCATCGTTAGTTGAGATATTGAGTTACCATGGAGCTACATTGCAAACCTGTTTTCATCATTGGCAACAAGACGGCGCGTTATCTCTATCACTTTCATCTCAGTATCAAGTGGGCCACTGTTCTGCTACTCAGTTAGATATGTCGCCGCTTTTTGATGCTTTATTTAAACCCTGTGCTCAGAGTTTAACACAATACATCGATCAATGGGCTAATTTACCAAGATGTCACGCTGTTGATATAAAGCAGCCGTTGATATTGAGTGGGGCAGATTAACACTCACCATTAGCGCACTCATAAAAAACAACTGATCGCCGGGTTGGTGCCTAATTGCTAGCAGCCTGCTTGACGCGTATTTCGCGCTCGTCGCGTCAGGGTGATAAAGCTAGGGTCGTTGATGGAGCTTTGCGCTAATTCATGAGCGATGGCGTTTACGGTGTCCGCTGACACGTTAAATTCAACCTGTTGTGCCATCTGCATCAGTTGCTGTTCTATCGAGTTTGGGTTGATGCTGCCATCGGCTTGTGTGGCTTGCGCTATTATCTTCGATAAAGTCTGTGGCTGCTTGAGCTCGAATTCATCGAGGAGTGTGTGCAATGCTTTGGGCTGAGACAGCTCGGCTTCGGCTAGCGTGGCCAAGAGGCGTCTAGCTTCGATGTTGTGTTGATGGTCCATGGTATTTTCCTTGTGGTTGGTCTTGTCATTATAGCTTAGTGGTTACGCAGTGACATTAATTTTTTATGTTACTGGTTTATTTTTACTTAGGTATGATATTCAATTCCGTGTATTGTATAGCTATTTATACCTTATTTATATTTTTACGAATGAGGATTTTCTTGATGTGCTGTTTGATGTAACATGATCTTACCGAGTCATTAGGAGTCTAAAATGAAAAAAATTGCTTTTGGCATAGGGTGTTTTTTATTATTGGTTATGTCTTCTTTGCAAGCAAAGGGTAGGAAGCCAACAATACACTCTTATGTGCCGTTCTGTGTTTTCAATATCATCAGTAATTATCATAATAAACCAAATAAACCAAATAAACCAAAACTCGATGATATTAATGCTTTGAAGAAAGGAATACGCAATACCTATTCAACATATTCTGCAGGGAGGGTGTATGAAATAAGACGTGGTAAACGGGGCATTAGGTATTGTCAAAGTAAAAAAGAAACAAAAGAAACAAAAGAAAGCTGTGAATCATGGCGCGATTGGGCGCTAATAGTGTCGGGTCTCTCTAAGGCTCAGTGCAGTGAGATTCAAAAACAAGTGCGTCTCGATGATAAGAAGTCGATTATAGATCCGATTTCTAAGTATGTATCTTCAGTCGATTCATATCAGGTGTACAAATATAAGAGCAACATACCATTTGATCTAACCTTGCAAGACTACCCCTATCTTTGTATCACTACAGCGCATCTTAAGAGTTCTGCTATTGCAAAACGAGCAAAAAATACCACCTTGCCCAATGCTAAGCAATCAGAGGTCAGATTTCATATCAACTTTATTATCGACCCTGATAATTTAAAATCATATAAGCCAAATTGCGATTCTGTGTATAAAGTACTTAAATTTAAACCCCAACCGTCTTCTTCTAAAGATACAAAAGATACAAAAGATACAGAGGACTTTATCGCTAGGGCTATAAATATCGATGACAAGAAGCCAAAAATCAAGCAGTGGATAAATGACTACTGGAAAAAGTTGGATGATAATACACATGTTCACACATCATGAATCATCAGGCGATGGGCGACCATCGTCGGAGTAGATGACTGCTCACGACAGAACCCGGCTTATCGGTTGGCTCGAGTCTTTTGTGAAAGGAGCAATTCCTAGTGCCACGAGAACTATGCATTATTTCCAATAAGTGGTCTGTGCATTGTGAAATGCTATTACTAACAGCAGCTAAATAACGCGCCAAGCATGGACACGTCCTGTGACACAGGTCATGCCATATCAAACACACAGGGTGCAGCGCCTTGTTCAAGAAGTTCAAGGCCCGCATTTGTTAATGATGTTTCATATGCTTGGTTGGAACACTTTATTGCATCTGTTGCTCTGCGCTGTTGCACAGTCTTGTAAAAAATTGTGTTTGTTTGCTCATCACGACACTTTTTTGATAGAGGAATTGAGTTTTGAGTGTGCAACAATATACGGCGTCGACCATCCACTTAAACGTTTGCGACAAGAAGAGCGGTTAATCTTCATCAACTCAGGCGAGGATAATGAACAAATAAAAATACAGCGCGCGATAGAGCAAAAATGCCTATTTGTGATGATGGCGGACTCGTTACAGGCGCAGCAGCGTCAGGACTGCCCGGCGTACCCAGTTTTAGCACACAGAGTGCGATTTCATTCATCTTTAGTTGAAATATTGAGTTACCATGGGGCCACAATGCAAACCTGCTTTCATCATTGGCAACAAGACGGCGCGTTATCTGTATCACTTTCATCCCAGTACCATGTGGAGCATTCTTCTACTATTCAGTTGGATATGTCACCGCTTTTTGATGCTTTATTTAAACCCTGTTCTCAGAGTTTAACGCGATATATCGATCAATGGGCTAATTTAGCAAAATGTCATGCTGTTGATACAAAGCAGCCGTTGATATTGGGCGAGCAGATTAAAACTCAACCCCTCACATGAAAAATAACTGATCGCCGGCTTGGAGTATAATTCTAGCTGCCCCCGTTGTGGCCACCTTGTCGCGCTCGTCGCGTGAGGGTGATAAAGCTCGGGTCATTGATGGCGCTTTGCGCTAATTCATGAGCGATGGCGACTACGGTATCCGCTGACACCTTAAGTTCAACCTGTTGAGCCATCTGCATCAGTTGCTGTTCTATCGAGTTTGGGTTGATGGTGCCATCGGCTTGTGTGGCTTGCGCTATTATCTTCGATAAAGTCTGTGGCTGCTTGAGCTCGTATTTATCGAGGAGAGCGTGTAATGCTTTGGGCTGAGACAGTTCGGCTTCGGCTAGCGCGGCCAAGAGGCGTCTGGCTTCGATGTTGTGTTGATGGTCCATGGCATCCTCCTTGTGGTTGGTCTTATCATTATAGCTCAGTGGTTAAATATTGATACTATTTTTTTGTGTCGCAGCTTGAAATCTCATAGATGATGGTACTTAATTCCGTGTATTGTATAGCTACTTGTACCTTAATTAGATTTTTGCGAATGGGGATTTTCTTGATGTGCTGTTTGATGTAACATGATCTTATCGAGTCACTAGGAGTCTAAAATGAAAAAAATTGCTTTTGGCATAGGGTGTTTTTTATTATCGGTTTCGTGTTCATTGCAAGCATCGGCTAGTGGATGCGCACGTGACATACCACTGACTAGGAGAGCAGGAAAAGTCGAAACAATGCCTGTCTGTGTGTTCAATTTGAAAATCGATTATTATAACAAACCAGATGTCATTCAAGCTTTGAAGAAGCAGATAAAGAAGCAGATAAAGAAAACCGATTCAACACCTGTTGCAGAGAGAGTATATGATATAAGACTGGGTAAACAGGGCATAAAGACCTGCATGAGCAAAGGAGAACTAAGCTGTGAATCATGGCACAGACAGGTTTTAATAGTGTCGGGTTTCTCTCTGGATAAGTGCAATGAGATTCAAAACAAAGTGCTAAACAATCAAAAGCTAAAGCTAAAGAAGGTAGGTCCTTTTTCTCGGTATGTAGATTCAGTGGATTATTATCGTACATGGAAAGTAGGAAGCGTAAAAGAATTTGATCCATCCTTAAAGTCGTACCCCTATTTTTGTATCACTACAAGGTCAATTTTTCCTGCTGCTGTTGCAGATGGAAAAATAATAAAACCAGAAAATACAACGGCCAGTGACGTGTGGTATCATATCAACTTCCTTAACCTCGACAATGTCGACATTTTTGATTTTAGAAATTATAAGCCAAATTGCGAATCTGTGTATAATGTACTTGATTGTAAACCCCAACAGTCTTCTTCTAAAGATACAAAAGATACAAAAGATACAGAGGACTTTATCGCTAGGGCTATAAATATCGATGACAAGAAGCCAAAAATCAAGCAGTGGATAAATAACTACTGGAAAAAGTTGGATGATAATACACATGTTCACACATCATGAATCATCAGGCGATGGGCGACCATCGTCGGAGTAGATGACTGCTCACGACAGAACCCGGCTTATCGGTTGGCTCGAGTCTTTTGTGAAGGGAGTAATTCCCAGTGCCACGAGAACTATGCATTATTCCCAATAACAGGTCTGTTCATTGAGAAACGCTATTATTTACAGCAGTTAAACAACGCGCCAAGCATGGACACGTCCTGTGACAATTGATCTGCGTTATCTGTCATGAAAAGTTCGCTGGCGTTAGTTAGGCATCGCTGTGCTGCTGTGTTGCAATGGCGGATAATTTCCATAGCAAACCCGTAATTTTGTGCGGTTGCATGAAATATATCAGCTAGACCACCTGTTTCTGTGTCAATATGGGGTAAACCTTTATCAACATAAGCTTGTGCGAGATCCGTGTGATTGCAGTGAAGATCCAACCACGATCCTTGCTGGCTCATATCAATTCCTGCTAAGAAAAATTCCATGGCAGCGGCAGTGGCGACAATGGAAGTTAAAATAACTGCTTTGTTTGTTACGCTTGTTGGGGTGCTGAAGAATGATGGCATGGTTGTCTCCTTTTTTTGTCGATAGTGTAACCGTATGGAGTCTCATTAACAAGCTTAAACCAGGTCTGCTGTTGTTTATGTTTGTGGTTTATTAATTCAAACTTATGAATGAATGAGTTAAGCATAATTATGTCTGGG
>CACHNP010000055.1 GCA_902581285.1 uncultured Gammaproteobacteria bacterium
TTCATGACCCTGATGGCATGCGATAAAGAGTGGTGTTACTTCATCAGATCTGGAATTGTTTATCTTTATACCTTCTTTATCAAGTAACGCATTCACTATGACTTCATGCCCCCGTTGACAAGCAATAAATAGTGGTGTTGTTCCATTAGATATTGAATTGTTTATCTTTATACCTTCTTTATCAAGTAATGCATTCACAATACCTTCATGACCATTTTGGGAAGCGATATAGAGTGGTGTTGCTCCTTCATCTGTGGCTTTGTTTATCTCAATACCGTCTATTTTAAGTAGCTTTTTAACTCTTCTAATATCACCTTTCTTACTAGCATGGAATAATTTTTCTTCGTTAGTTTTCCTGCGTCGAATAAACACGTATATCAGTCCAATTACAATGATTAGAATACCAATTCCGATTAATATTTGAGTCTGCATAATAACCTCTCTGTAATAATTTAGCGGATTATAGACCAGTATTTTTTGAATTCAAGTAAATAAATCACGATTTCATCGTAAACTAACAATCACTTGACGCCTTTTTTCTTCGTGTAAGTGAGCAATTTCTTCATAACCTGATTTTGATGCAATCATAATGTATCTTTCACAATCTTTTCTTGCTTTATTAATGACAATAGAATTTTTTTTGGTAGTAACTTAACTAATTGAGTACAACCTGTTTCTAACAGCATGATAGGCTTATTCATTATTGGTGCTTAGTAAATTTTTCATTATCTTTATGACTATACTTAATATAAAAATAGCCGCAATAACAGCTATTATAAACAATACAATTAACACCAATGGCCATAAGATTATTAGCAAAATTTCACGAGTCGGCATAATAACTCCTCTTTAATAATTTTGCGGATTATAGACCAGGATTTTTTGAATTCAAGTAAATAAATCACGATTTCATTATAAACTAACAATCACTTGGCGCCTTTTTCTTTGAGTATACGTATAATTTCGTCATTACCTTCTCTAGATGCAAGGACAAGGGCGTTTTCACCATATTTCGTAACTTTATTAACGTCAATAGGCTTGTTTTTAAGTAGTGACTTAACTAATTTAGTGTTACCTTTTCTTACAGCATGATAGAGTTTTTCTTCATTGGTTCTTAGTGCATTTCTAACTGCTATTATAACTACTATTATTAAGATCAGAGCTGCAATTGCTGCGATACTAAAAAGCAATGTAAATAAAAGATTCAATAATTCCAATAATAAATTTATAAGTGACATAATACCCACCCCCTTTAATAATTTAGCGGATTATAGACCAGGATTTTTTGAATTCAAGTAAAAAAACCACTGTTTTATTTATAGCTATCAATCAATCACTTGGCGCCTTTTTCTTTGAGTATCTGCACGATTTTGTTGTGACCGAAAGTTCTCGCGATAAAAAGTGGTGTTGATCCATCGTCACTTGCTTTGTTAATATCAATGCCGTCTTTTTCAAGTAACGTAATCCCCATGTTTTGATGACCATTAAAATAAGCGAAAAGGCGGTATCACATCTCTATATGATATTTTATTACTATTCATTTATTCATACTTTTGTTGACTATTTTTGTCATGTGTTTTTTGAACTCTTTTGTTTCTCGAGTATTGGCCGCAGTCTATCGAGGATCTATTTACAATCATGTTAAAACTGTGTTATTTTTGTAAACTCATTTGCAACTAATAATAACAAGGAATGTATTTTGACTCTCAATTTAACTGGAAAAGTATCTCTTGTGACTGGCTCAAGTAGAGGGTTGGGTTTGTCGATTGCACGACAGTTAGCACAATACGGCTCTGATATTGTCATGTGTGGTAGATCGGAACAATCATTACTTAAAGCAAAAGAAGAATTATCAAAAATGTACTCTTCTGTACGTATCGAATCATTACAGACTGATGTGAGCCTGGAATCAGATGTGATTCGCTTGTTTGACTTTATTGATAAAACCTGGTCACGGCTTGATATTTGTGTCAACAATGCTGCCATGCTAAAGCTTACCGACTTTATTGATTATGATTTGGCGCTATGGAATGCCATGGTTTCAGCAAATCTAACATCGGCTTTTCTTTGCTCTCATGCAGCTTTTAAATTAATGAGCCGTGATTCTGTTAGTAAAAAGTCCATTGTTAATATTGGTTCGTTGTCAGGTATACGTGGTGTTGAGAAGTTTGCTGGTATGTCAGCCTATATTGCGTGTAAGCATGCATTAGTCGGTTTGACGGAGAGCTTGGCTGTCGAAGGTAAACCAAATGGGATTCATGTTAACTGTGTCGCACCTGGGTCAATTAAAACAGACATGTTTCAGAGTAATTTTCCAGATTTCGAGCCCGGGTCAACGCCGGATGATATAGCTAAAAATGTACTTCTTTTTTGCGATGTTAATAATACGGCATTAACATCAGGCTCGATTTTTGAAATTTTTTGTAATGCTTGATTACTTTAACAAGTAATGTCTGGAGAGAGAAATATGTACAGTAAACTTATTACTAATGAAGACGCTAACAACGTTAACCGTTTAAAAGAAACCCTTGCTAGATCTGTTGCAGAAAAATTTGATTATGTGGTTAGCTACGGTGCTTACTCAGGGATGAGGTTGCTACCTTTTCAGTTCTGGGGCCAAGGTGATTTAGGAACAAAGATTCTTGGTTTATACGAGAAAGAGGTTGTTGAATTGTTTGCTCGTATCAAAAAAAAGCATCATTATTCTATCTTGGTTGATGTGGGGGCTGCAGATGGTTACTACGCTATTGGCTCATTATACTCTCATGATGTCAACGAGGTAATTGCATTTGAGAATTCTGAACGTGGTCGCGAAAATTTATTAAAACATGCTAAATTAAATAAGGTTGATAATAAAATAACGCTACTTAATAAAGCAACAGAAATGACATTGGAAAAGATTCTATCAGAAAGATCCGCTGATCTTTCTGATATGATATTCTTAGTTGATATCGAAGGAGCTGAGTACACGCTGTTTAATACTAATATAATGACTTTGCTATCGAAAAATCATATTATTATCGAAGTTCATGACTGTTTAATTCAAGATAAATATAATACAACAGACGATATAATACCCAATCAGTTCGAGTCGGCTGTTGAGAAGAGAAAACTATACGAATTGGTAACTCAGACTCATGATGTCGAGGTCATTTGGCAGGCAAATCGATCTGGCTCGCAGTTTGAATTTTTACGCTCATGGCCAGATTACGATAGGGCTTTACTGCTTTCAGAAGGCCGTACGTCAATGGGATGTTGGTGGTATCTTTCTCCAAAATCTTAAAACCAGAGGGTTTTATTTACTGTTTCTTGTTTCCAACCAGCTTTCTAGTCGGAGATTGAATGCTTCCAATGAGAACTTCTCTTCTGCTTTTTTTCTGATTATTTTACGGCACAACTTTTGTGCGAGTGCTAGGTATGAGCTTATGCTCTCAGGCGAATTATTTTCGGTGATGAATCCAGTAACGCCATTTTCTACTATCTCTGAAATTCCTCCGCTTTGATAGCTTATCACTGGAACTCCAGCCATATTTGCCTCTATTAAGCAGTTACCCATCGCTTCACTCCATTTTGGGGTGAAGATCATGACCGATGAATCTCCAATTTGTTTTTGAAACTCACTATGAGGTAAATAACCAGCCCATTGCACCAGGTTTTTATCGTATCTTGATTTTAGCATGGTGTGATAATCCTGATCATCTGTGTGACCCATTACTTTAAGAGATAAATTATTTTCTTTGCTGACTTCCAGTGCGTCTTCAATCCCTTTTTCAGGCGACAATCTCCCTGACCACAGTAAAGATGAAGAAGGTTTCTCATAAAACGTGTATTTTTTTTTATTTAAACCATTATAAATGATATGAGAGTGGTTTTTTATATTGAAGGTGTTTGCTTGTGCGTGCGTATGAAAAGCAGTTTGGTTTGGGTATTTTATTGTTGTTGATCGTATTAGGTCATGCATGTATTGTGTGTGGCTGCACATTGATATGAGATTATAATATGGCACCTTGAAAACAGAAGTTGCATTGATTAGTTCGTAATCATAAGATAGATTTATGATTAAATCAAAATTTTGCTGAATTTTTAATGCCTTATTTAGCATGCTATTGGCTACGCCTGTGGGGTTTGCTTTAAATGTGCTATTGTGCGCCTCATGCTGTAGTGGTTTCTCTAGATCGCCACCCGCTGTAATTAATTTAATACCCTGTTCAGGGTAAATCGAGTTTTCAGGGCAGAGTAGTGTTACATCGCAAGTTTGAAATTGCGTCAGGCAGGTGACAATAGACTCCAAAGTTACTTCAACCCCACCTGTTTTTCCAAAACCAATCGGAGCAACTGAGCTTGAAATGATAAGAGCTTTACTCGCCATAATACACAGCGCTATTGTTTTCCGTTTCTATAATTTCGACCGAATATAAATGCTCTGCTAGAGTTGATTCTTTTAACATGTCCCATATCACGATAGCGATATTCTCTGCTGTTGATGGCCGATCAACAAAATACGTTGTGTCTAAATCAAGATTTTTATGATCAAATTGGCGACCGACTGTTTCTTCAAGGACTGCCTTTACCTCTGTTAAGTTGACAAACATACCGGTTGTCGGATCTGGTGAACCTTTCATGGTTACAATAAGCGTGTAATTATGCCCATGGCCATTGCGATTGTTGCACTTACCATAAATGATTTTATTTTCTTCGTCAGATAGTGAACTTGAGTGGAGGCGATGACTAGCGGCGAATGTGAATTTACGTTTTACAAATACGTCTGACATTTTTTGTTCTTCAGTTATAACCAATCTTAATATTAACTGAGTAGATGTCTCTCTGCAACAAAGTCAAATTTTGACAGGGTTTTGTCAATTATCTGTTAAGTAGCTGAAGGAACTCATTTCGTGTATTTTGATTATCGTTGAAAGTTCCAAGCATTGCGGAGGTTGTCATGAGTGAATTTTGTTTCTGAACACCTCGCATCATCATGCACATGTGTTTTGCTTCTATGACAACTGCAACACCGTCAGCTGAAGTACACTTTTGTATGCTTTTTGCAATTTGATTAGTCATGTTTTCTTGTATCTGAAAACGATGGGCGTACATGTCAACAATGCGCGCCACTTTTGACAAGCCAAGCACCTTTCCATTGGGTAGATAAGCAACATGGCATTTACCGATAAAAGGTAACAAGTGGTGCTCGCACAGCGAATACAATTCGATGTCTTTAACTAGGACCATTTCCTTTGCATCAGATTCGAATAGCGCGTTATTAACCACGTCTTCCAATGTTTGATTATAACCAGAGGTTAAGTACTCCATGGCTTTAAGGTGACGTTTTGGTGTGTCTAGCATCCCGTCTCTTTCAGGGTTGTCACCACAGTGTCGTATCAGGTGAGCAATTTGCTCAATATGTTGTTCTCTATTCATAGTAATTATCGTAACAAACTTTTCTACAATTTCCTAGTGCTTCTTCATTTTTATATTTAATAACAGATATTTATCTAAGTTCGGGTTATTTTTGATCAGAGGTATTTTTATTTAAACTTATTTTTGGCCGAGTCTGCAAATTAGCTTCAGCATAATTGATGAGTTGTGTTCTAAACTCAGTTTTTGTATGGGGTAGAAAAGCATCATTTGGAGTTTCTTATAGTTGTTATAATCAATACGGTTAATGTTCCATAACCTTTTTTCAATCAACTCACAATTACCTTATATAAAGCTTTCTTCAGCCATTTCTGTCCCGAATTAGTTACGTATGTAATTGAATATACGTTAAAAATAAAATATTTGACTTGTGGGGAAAATATACTATAAATCGCATTAGCAGTAATGATGTGGGGATTCATATGGTGTTCTTAAGTAACGTTCAATTTATGGCAGTGGCTTCTTTTTTGTTTGTGTGCTTTGTTTTATATCTGTTTTTGAGGTCAAGGGCGAAAAAAAAATTGACGCATAATGTGGCTAAGAGCCAAGCTCAACAGGGTAGGGATGCTATTTTTAAAAAGAAGGCACAAAATAAAACTGATAAAACAAGAGGAGATCATACTTCAAAAAAGAGTCATAAGGTCGCTAGTAAAGGAATGAATGTTCATAGTAATAATGAGCAAAATTCCGTCTCAATAGATAACGTCAGAAACATAGGAATATGTGCTCATATTGATGCAGGTAAAACAACTACTACAGAACGAGTTCTTTTTTATACTGGTTTGTCGCATAAAATCGGTGAAGTTCATGATGGTAACGCAACCATGGATTGGATGCAGCAGGAACAAGAGAGGGGTATGAACATTACTTCTGCTGCAACAACCACATACTGGCAGGGTACGGAGCAACAATATGATAAACATCGAATTAATATAATAAATACGCCTGGCGAGGTGGATTTTACCATTAAGGTTGCACGATCTCTTCGCGTGCTTGATGGCGGTGTTTTTGTTTACTGTGCAGTTGAGGGAGTTGAGCCTCAAAGTGAAACTGTCTGGAGGCAAGCGGATAAATATCGTGTACCTAGAATTGGTTTTGTCAACAAAATGGATCGAATGGGCGCTGATTTCTTACGTGTTGTTGCAAAGATGAGAACTCGATTGGGTGCACGTCCTGTTGCAATGCAAGTACCAATTGGTGCTGGAGACGAATTCAAAGGTGTGATTGATTTAGTCACTATGGAAGCTCTTTATTGGAATAAAGAAGACAAGGGGATGACATTTGAGGTAAAAGACATTCCTCCTGATTTGTTGGGTGACGCGAAGAAATGGCGTACTGAAATGTTGGAGTGTGCCGCCGAGGCCAGTGAAGAGTTATTGGATAAATACCTAATTCATGGGGGCTTGAGTGTTGATGATATTAAATTGGGCATAAGAAAAAGGACGATTGCTAATGAAATCGTTCCCGTTTTTTGTGGTAGTGCTCAGAAGAATATTGGTATTCAGTCACTGTTAGATGCCGTTATTGATTACATGCCTGCGCCAACGGATGTGGAGGCAATTAAGGGTGTAAAGGAAGATGGCACTGAGCTAGAGCGTATAGCATCAGCCGATCAGCCAATGTCAGCATTAGCTTTCAAAATACTGACAGATCCTTACCATGGAAAAATGACATTTGTGAGGGTCTATTCCGGCATACTCTCTATCGGTAGTGTTGTGATGAACTCAACAAAGAAGACTAAATTGAAGATCGATCGATTAATGGTAATGACGGACAACCATAGTGAAGAAGTCGATCAGTTATATGCAGGCGATGTTGGAGCAATTGTGGGCGCTGAAGTTACCACAACCGGAGATACGCTTTGTGATACAGAGCTCCCAATTATTTTAGAGAGTATGGAATTTCCAGATCCGGTTATCTCTATGACTATAGAGCCAAAAACTAAGGAAGATCAAGAGAAGATGAGTATCGGTCTTAAAAAATTGGCTGAAGAGGATCCTTCTTTCACGGTAAATGTAGATGAATATTCAGGTCAGACACTTATTTCAGGAATGGGTGAGTTGCATCTTGAAATTATTGTTGAGCGACTTAAAAGGGAGTTCTTAGTTGAGGTTAAAGCAGGTAAGCCACAAGTCTGCTATAAAAGAAAAATCACATCCCATGTTAAGGGAAAAGGAATACACACCTACAATGGAAAGTATAAGAAGCAGCGTGTTTCTGTTGAAGTTGAAATAAATCCTGGCGAAAGAGGGACTGGCTTAATATTTGATAATAATGTAGAAAGTGAACGGATTTCCTCACTCCATCTTCAGGCGTGTGAAGACGCAATTAAAGACTATTGTGAGTCAGGGTTGTTGGCAGGGTTGCCGTTATTAGAAACAAGGGTGAAACTAGTTAAAGTGAGCGTCAGTGATAAAGATGCATCAGTGAATGCCCTCAAGGACACATCGATAATGGCGTTGAAACAAGCAATTAAAAGTAGCCAATCAATTCTGTTAGAGCCCATAATGAAACTTGAAGTCGAAACTCCGGAAGATTACATGGGTGAGGTAATTGGCGATATTAATAGCAGGCGAGGGGTAGTTCAATCAATGGACAAAAGCAATAAGATTGGAGTTATAAGAGTAAAAATACCGTTAGCTGAAATGTTTGGTTACGCCACAGATTTGCGTACGATGACACAAGGTCGCGCTACTTTTACAATGGAATCTAGTCATTACGAAAAAATTCCCAAAGAAGTAAGGGCTAATATTGATGTGGATTATAATGCTAATCAGGATAGTTAATTTGTAATTGAGTATTAATTAGATGGAGATAAGGACAGTGTTATGTGGTTTTTAAGTCAAAAATTCATCATGCCAAGCTTGATATTAATAGTGCTTTCTTTTGCGGTATTTGTCATTCTCAGGAAAAAGAAAAAGAAAAAGAAAAGAATCATTGTAAACCAATATAATAAAGTAAATAAAGTAAATAAAGTAAATAAAGAAAATAAAGAAAATAAAGAAAATAAAGAAAATAAAGAAAATATAGAGATTAATAGAGAT
>CACHNP010000056.1 GCA_902581285.1 uncultured Gammaproteobacteria bacterium
CTCAAACATGATATTTTTCATCACATTTTTCATCGACATTTACAGCAGAATGTCAACACCTTGGATTTTCATGGTTTGGGTTATTGCTCCACTCTACTAGTGTTGAATGATTTCGTTACTAAAAATCTCACACAAAAGTCTCGTCAACCGGAACTCATAAAGAAGCGAATCAGCCTTATCGTTGGGCAGAGAGACGGGCAAGGTGTTTTAGGTCATGCGTGTCAACTGTATGCAAACCACCATGGTTTGACGTGTCATTTCAACCAAAACAACCCTGGTATGATGTGGCTTGAACTACCCAGCAACCTCAAAAAACTAAAACAAGGCTGGCCTGTCATTGACAGTATTCCTGATAGCATCAATCATCATGAAACAATCGTTTCGAGATCACTAACAAAATTACAACTAGAGCGAAGCGTACCAAAAAACGCATGGAGCAATGGAAATTCCAAAAAATTATTGACCTCATCGAATAACACAAGCACAGACCCAAATAATCGAATCAAAAAATTACATCACAACAATAAGCAGAAATCAAACTCAATGCCTCTTACTCAAGTCGAAGATACAAAACGCGATGAGTCCATTACACCAAAAATCACTCAGGTAAAGATGACCAGCAAGAGAGTAAAAACATCTGAAAAAAAACAAAATGTTACTATGAGAAACAACAAATTGATGGACACGAACGGTGGTCAAACAATATTCGACAAGTCACGATTTCCAAAGTTACAACCAGAGAGAAGCACGCCCAAAAACGCATGGCATAATAGAAATGCCGCCAAAATATTGGCCTCATCGAATAACACAAGCACAGCCCAAAATAATAACCGAATCAAAAACGCATGGCGCGATAACGATATAACTCAAACCATATTCAAGCAAGAAAAAAAAAATAAAACAACGCATGGAGTCAAAAATATTCACCCCAATTTTTAGTATCGCTCAATTAACCTAGAAGACGCACTCAACGGGATAATGATAATAATCCAAAAAGAGTATAGGGTTCAACAAGGGCGGCGTGTAAGCGATTTTCTCTAAGTGTGTTTATTCTTATTCTTTTTTCAAACCAATACTGCAGAAATACCTAACGCACTCACGACTATTATTTTTACTTACCACAACTATCTTTACTAATCAGGTCTTTAATTACCCGCAACAGAAGAAAAAGTACGAGAGCCCCAGCAAGCATAAGGGCCCACTGAATGTAACCTCCCACCAAAGCATATAATGCGCCAACTATAAGCAGAAGAGTAACGTACATACCCATGAGGATATCTCCAAAATTATAACCGGACGAATCATAGTACAAATATTAAGTTTGTCAAATAAAAACATCAGATAAATCAAATGAACAGAAAAATTCCTGTAACCATATGATTTAAAGGATTCGTTATTTAATAGAATACTACAAGTAACATCAAAAATAGTGAACCCTCCTTTTTAAAGCAAGAGGAAATGATTGAATACATGAGACAATCACTCAGCATACTACACGACCGCCGCCATCTGTCGTTGTCTTTGCCGCTGAACCCACGCATGCCCCAACCACAAGATCAGCACAACGGGCAAACCAATGTAAGTTGATAACCATGTCACCCATGACACGTGCGGCTTGGTCTTTCATTTAGGATAAATAACTAATACACTTATAAACTATTCTTTTTTATCGTCACAACTACCTGTAGTAGTAATGCTTAAAATTATAAACAAAAGTACTAAAAGCCCAAAAAGAAAGAGCGCCAACTTAAAATAACCTATCATCAAAGAAAATACCGCGCCAAATAGAAGCAGAAGAATAACTTTACTCATGAGTATATCTCCAAAATTATAACCGGACGAATCATAGTACAAATATTAAGTTTGTCAAATAAAAACATCAGATAAATCAAATGAACAGAAAAATTCCTGTAACCATATGATTTAAAGGCTTCGTTATTTAATAGAATACTACAAGTGACATTAAAAATAGTGAACCCTCCTTTTTAACGCAAAAGGAAGTGATTGAATGCATGAGACAATCACTCAGGATACTACACAACCGCCGCCATCTGTCGTTGTCTTTGCCGCTGAACCAACGCATGCCCCAACCACAAGATCAGCACAACGGGCAAACCAATGTAAGTTGATAACCATGTCACCCATGACACATGCGCCTGATGCAATAACAACAAACCCTGCCCCACAATAATAAACCCGCATACCGCCAACGCTAACAAGGGTCCCCATGGATAAAATTTCGCGCGGTAAGGCAACTCTGACAGCGACCGCCCACTGGCGACAAAAGCACGACGAAACCGATAATGACTCAGAGCGATACCAAACCACGCGATAAAACCAGCCAAACTTGATACATTCACTAACCAAAGAAACACCGTTTCACTGCCCAACCGATCACATAACAACGAGAGTAATCCAAATGCTGCGGTCAATGTCAATGCCATCACGGGCACTCCGTGTATATTTTTTTTAGCTAAAACTCGTGGTGCAGAACCTTGCTCTGCTAAATGTGATAGCACGCGTGTTGCTGAATACAAATCCGAATTACACGCCGATAATAACGCTAACAAAATAACGCCGTTCATTATCGACGATAATCCATGCAAACCTGTTTGCGCTAAAATCATGGTAAATGGACTCAGTGCCACACTGCTATGCGCATTGAGCAAGCGCGCATCGGTGTAAGGAATGACGCAACTGATGATCGCCATAGTCACGATGTAAAATAAAATAATACGCCAAAACACTTGTCGAATCGCAGCCAGAACTGAACGTCTAGGGTCTTTAGATTCCGCCGCTGCAATACCAACCAACTCTGTACCCTGAAATGAGAACCCCGACAATAAAAATACCGCAAGCAATCCATTCAAGCCACCATGAAACGGTGATGGCCCTAAACGCCAGTTTTGAAAACCATACACATGATGTGAACTATTCAACCCACACACCACAGCAACACCACAAATTACAAAAACCACGATCGCCAACACTTTAATTAAAGACAACCAAAACTCGGTTTCACCGTAGCAACGAACCGGTAGTACATTTAAGTACACGATCACAGAAAAAAACAAACCACACCACAACAACGGTGACACGTAGGGAAACCAATATTGCATCACGATTGCGGCCGCCAATAATTCAACGGCAATGGTAATTGCCCAGTTAAACCAATAATTATATCCCATGGCAAAGCCAAACGATTCACTGACATAATCACTCGCGTACTGGCAAAACCCACCGGACACCGGACGATATGCCGTCATCTCTCCCAACGATCCCATGATTAAATACACGATAAACCCCATGATCAGATAAGCAAGCATGGCACCAGCCGGACCTGCGGTATAAACCGCTGAACCGCTAGTTAAGAAAATTCCGGTTCCTAAAGAACCGCCCAAAGCAATCATACTCATGTGCCGGGCACTGAGTTGACGACGTAATGTTGACATGTGTTTCTCCTCTATTCACTCTTGCACACACAAGATCCATGTTAAAGCAAAAGCCTTAACACAATAGAAGCGCTTAAAGGATACAAGACGAATACCGTGATTCCAGCCATCCCAGAAGTGCTCCACGTTTAGCAATCAAACGGGAGACCAAGAGACTGAAAAAGGATCAGAATCGGAAGTTCTCCACGTTTGTCCAACGTGACAGTCCAACTGGCTTTCACCAGCAAGCCCAGCAACAGCATGACCTCCACACCATCACTTCGGCATCCACTCTCTGGCCAGGGTCATTAGTCTGAGGTGACTTCAACCTGGATACTTAGCGCATGCGCCTCTTCACACACTCACTATGGCACAAGCCGATTCCTAAGGTCAAGTGCCTGAACAACATTTTAACCCATAATCCTTAATGAAATAGCACAACACTATGATTTATAATATTTTATATTTTCGACCATCCGCACTGATTGCGTTTCTTTCAATAACTAAGACCCGTGTTAAAGCGAGAGCCCTGACACAAAAGCAGCGTCCACTACGTTGGTCACACGTACAATCTGACGGGATATCACCAGCAATCCCAGTAATAACATGAATTCTCCACACCATCACATCAATACCCACTGACGAGTCAGGGTAAGCACACCTAAAAAAATTAAAATAGAGTTATTTACAAACAATATTCGTAATTTTACATATAAAAATTGAAATAAAAGGCAAGGTTTTATACTATGACTTTCTTATTATTAGCAATCAGAGATGAATTATGAATATAAAACGAGTTTCTTTAGCGTGTTTGGCAGGTTTATCCATCTTGGTTTCGGCACCATCAATTGCGATGTCTGTGCCAACACTAACCATTCAAATGGATAACAATTTAAAAAAAACCTTTCAAGATGCACAGCCTAAGAGGCTTGGTAATTGGTTTGGCTATTCTGTTCAATACATGACGAGTTTTAGTCACTCACCTCTAACAGGTGGTCCCACTTATAACCTTTGCGATGTTGATATCAACACAGCCATTGCTCAGATGCAAAATCAATTTAGCAATCAACTAATGTCCTACAACGGTTTAGTCTCATTAGAATTCTTCGATGATGCCAGTAAACAGATTAAATGCAACACACTAAGTTTCGATCCAAAGAGAGATTACAAGCATATTGTGGTACACCTAGCGCAAGGGTCTTCCGGTAATCAATGTGTTGCAACCTACACTGCCGCGTGAAGTGACTCTCATAAAAAACGTGAATGATGTTTGGTATGAATTTTTCATTTAAATAGCAAACACGGTTAACGTTTTTTAGATTTACGCATTAAATTTAAGTGGCACTATCCGTTGAATGCTATAGCTAAGTCGGAGACAGTTTTCATCCTGGTCTATTGGTTCGTCAACAACCAATTAGCGTGCAAATAACTATTTTTGTTGAACTTGAATCGTGTTTAGCTGCAAATCCGCATCCATTTTTCGCACGCCTTTGATGTGTAACGCTGTTACGATCAATTAACCTAATAATTTGATTCACACAACCAGTTACAGCCGGTTTCATATCACCACCACCCTTATTTGATTCCACCTCACACAGAGCACGAAAATTAAAAAATTAATATTTATTTAATAAAATATGCATATAGTATCTTACAGCAACACAACAAATTAACGATCATGCGGGAAAATAATCATGGATAGAGCAGACTTAACTGAATCGCTTATCAATCGCAGCCAAGGATACCACCCAGGTGACTACGGTACTAATGAAGAAGTCGGTGAAGAGATCCTCATCTCAATAGGCCCCGACCACCCGAATTACACAGATAGTGAGTGTGAGCGCACAGGTAGCCACCATGATAGTTCACTTTCCCCCAGCGATCCTGACGAAAATAACACAGCATCAGAAGATGAAAACCAATCTGATGAAGACGAAGATGATTCTTCAGTGTCACCAGAAGACCAGCCAGAACAAGAGAAGATTCAAACTCTTATTTTCTGGTATGCCGTATCCACTGGGCTGACTGTCGGAGCTATTGCCTTGGGCTCAATAATGTTAAATGATGACAATACACAGCAGAATATAAACACCGTTTTCACTGGTAGCCTCATACTAAATACGCTAGAGATTCTTATATGCCCAAGCGAATTTCGCACAATACTTCGTTTAGACCAAAAAAACAGGGGTTGCAACACATTGAAACTACCAGTCCATACCGTGTTTGCTGCTTTTAGCGGCATGTACTTTGCAATAAATTCTTTTCAAGGCAAAAACGAAGCGGCACAAACAAAGAGGCAAGGATTGTTCACAGCAGCAGGCATAGGTGGTTTGGTTGGTGGGTTTGCATTGGATGTTGTGACAAGTGTAGCAAAGTGTTGCTCCTACTAACAAAGGCCACGCCTTTAACACTGACTGGTTACTCATTATTCTACCATTGTCACGGTGCAACGCTTACTAACCACACTCAAAATAGTAGTAATGTATTCTAAGTTGATGCAGACATCAATCTGTCAATATCGGCACTCACGATGGCTTGCAGGTTTTTCGTGATGCGGTCTATCGGCCAATCCCACCAAGCAATTTGCAGTAGTTTTTTAATCGTTTCCTCATCAAAGCGTGCTTTGATAATTCTCGCCGGGTTCCCCGCAACGATAGTGTATGGCGGCACGTCTTTTGTTACCACAGCGCGTGTCCCTATAATCGCGCCATCACCAATGGTTACCGCAGGCATGATGATGGATTCGTGACCGAACCAAACGTCATTACCAACCACGGTATCACCTTTGTTTGGCCACTCAGGCTCGTATGCCTCGGCCCATGGCGCGCCAAACACGAAAAAAGGGTAAGTAGAAAAACCCGACATGGGATGATTGGCACTACTGGTAATGAACTGCGTGCCGTGTGCTATCTGTACAAACTTACCAATGGTGAGCTTTTCAGGAACTTGGTCGTGCATGTAGGGCACCAACTGCTGACGTACGTCAGTTAACTCGGCACGAAAGTCATTGTAATAGGTGTAATCCCCAATCGAAATATTCGGGTGATCGATAAAATGACGTAAAAAACGCGTGTGCGGCCACGGCTCGCCGTTTTGCGCCGTTATTGGAAACTGTTTATTTGCATCAACCATCACATCACCTCGTATTATCTCAATCTAACCAGACACGATCCACAACGACAGCATCGACTTATGATTGGCTATTGTACGCAACCAAAGACACAGTGACAAGCAAGCCCAAGCCGTGTTACGCTAAAAACAACTTAACAACGGAGGAACAGCATCATGAAAACCGTGATATTTGATGTGGATGGCACGCTCGCCGACCTATCGCACCGGAGGCATTTCGTCACCAATAACGAAAAAAACTGGACTCAGTTTAATGCCCAGATGGGTGAGGATAAAATTAATCCCGCGGTTGTTGAACTGTATCACACGCTATGGGACAGTCAGAAATACGATCTCATTATTGTCACGGGTCGCTCAGAAGAATTTAGAGAAGTTACTGAACAATGGCTGGTTTGGAATCACATCCCGTTCAATCGACTGATCATGCGAAAAGCAAAAGACAATCGTCAAGATTCGATGGTGAAACAAGAGATACTGGATGTGTTAAAAGCCGAGGATAAAGATATTCTGTTTGCCGTCGATGATCGTCAGCAGGTGGTGGACATGTGGCGGCGCAACGGCATCACCTGCTTACAATGCGACGAGGGTCAATTTTAAAATCCAAGTCCTCAAGACTGCTTGCATTTACAGCCCCGTCATTGCGAGAAGCGTGAGCGCCGACGCAATCCAGCTCTCCCGTCATTGCGAGGAGCATTAGCCTCTCCCGTCATTGCGAGGAGCGTTAGCTCCGAAGCAATCCAGTTCTCCCGTCATTGCCAGAGGCGTTAGTGCCACATCACCCCTTTCCCCAACAGTTAGCGTCTTGATTATACCTGTTCCAACTACCAATCAAACACATCAATTGGTCTCCAAATGACTCATCGCCTCCTTGAATTATTTCATCAATCGTTAGCGTCACATCAGTCAATTCCCCTTCGACTATGTTACCTATCGCCTTTTTTTCATCATCCGAAATGGAGATTGGAAATTTGATATTATCTTCAGTTACAGCCATGCCGTTGAGAATCACAATCTGCGCTTTTTGACCGGCGGAACTTAACACCGCATTCGGTGGATCTTTCTCAAAACTGTCCTCACCTTGTTTCCACATGCCCTCCAGCTCCTTGTCGCTGATGATTTTTACAATACGATCCGGTCGATCGGAAAACCCAATCACGCGATGTAGGTTTTTATGATCGTGTGCTAACACCAAGTAATGTTGATCTTTATTGGTTTTTGTATCCTTTTCCTTTATTATTTTGCCCTCATTCGCTTGTATCACAACTAAAAATGACGGTGCTTTATCCTCACTCGCCGCTGGCTTCGTTTTCTTGGAGGTGTCTTTACTACAGGAAGATAACATCATCATCCCCAGCACTAAACTCAACAACAGTCCTACCTTTCTAAAACTGATAACATAACTCATATCGTGTCTCCCGTTAACATCAACGCCTCGCCTTGGCTCACGTTTACTCCATTTGCTCCAATTATAGACCATTATTTTGATTTGTGTAAAAAAAAACCATTTTTTTGATGTAACATAACTGATTAATAATTAATGTTTTTTCATCAGACCTTC
>CACHNP010000057.1 GCA_902581285.1 uncultured Gammaproteobacteria bacterium
TTCATCATGCAAGAAAATAATAAGAATAGTTTAGTACAGAGAAGGAAAATGCTTCTCAAAAGTTATCAATCAAAAAACGATTGAAGGTTTCTATTCCAGAAAATCTCCTAGCGATATTCGTTATTTCGACTCAGAAGTATCAAAATTATCAGTCCAAGAATCTCGTGACATTAAAGAATATCATTTCTTTAAAACAACATTAACTAACTTAAATCAAGGTCTTTTTTCCTCTAAAGAATCAGAAAAACCAGTTCGAGCAGCAATAATGACGATCGCATTCTAAGCCAAGTGAATCATATACTCTCTAAAATCACACCGGCATTACCGTTAGTTAAACACAATTGCAACCTTGGTCATGGTGCTTTGGAGTGGGATATTTTCATCTTCTTGTTAAAAAGCAGTATCTAAACTACCCGTAGTATCAGGAACAGCAACTGCCACAGGAATATTAGCGTTAGCAGATTCTTCGTGTACAGGTGAGCTATCCTGTGAATCTGCGGCTGAAGGTAATGCGAGATCCTGACACTGATTGATAATAACGGTATGCCAATATCTTTCTTGACCCCGAACCACTTGATCAAGGCTAAAACCCATTCTCATCAGTGTTTCATCCTTTATATAGATAATAGAATGTGCTCTATACAATTCCCCCTCCTGAGCACTCACTGCAAACCGTCTGTCTTTTAACACCTCATTTAATGATGAAAAGAAACCAAACGCATATGATGCGACGCTACGTTTCGATTCTCCAGCATCACCATGTTGAAAGAATTCTGAAGTAAACCGAGGTAATTGAAACTTCCGATGCTTAACAGTTCTACTGTATAATAGAGGTCTCTTGATTGCACGAGTAATTGCTAAAGCTGTGCCGAATTCAGCTGCACAAATGTCATACTCAGACGCTGAATTTTTTATTTTTTCTAAAATACGGTCAACTTCGCTTGTATCAATAAATGAGTCCAACTTTTGATGAGCCCTCATAGCATCATCATCAGAAATGTCTACCCCAATTATATTACGAAACTTGCTTTGCAAATCAAAATGAGATTGACCTGATACTGAATAGTTTGGAGAAAAACGGTTTTTTAGCGCCTGAGTCAAATAAAGATTAAATAAATAGTCTAAAGAAAGATCTTTGTCTAGAGCAGAGTGCTTTAAAAGACCGAGCATAAATCTATCAATACTACTGCTATGTACTAGTTCATTTTTGGCAGATAAAGTTACCAATCCTGAACCTTTAGGAAGCATCTTTACTGCCTGGATTGCGGCACCTCCATTGCAACACGTCAAAAAAATATCAACTCTACGTGATACGTCATTAGTTATCATCTTAAAAAAATCTTCAGATAGAAGCTCAAATTCTCCGGTAAAATTAATGTAATGCTTCCCCCTTGTATACTCGCCATGGGCTAGCACGAATATTAATAACTCGCTCGCTTGTTTCGACGCTTGTACCAAATTCGTTCTTATCTCTTCATAAGTAATCGTGCAATCACCATTTCCAACTACCGTCACCGTTGAGCCATGCTTCAAGAAAGATTGAGAAAAAGAGGAGACATGCTTTGAGCCAAAACCAGTACCACCTGGCCCCGCAAGGATAATCACATGACGGCTTGATCGAAAAGATTGTTTCATTTCCTGATTTAAGCAGCCAGTATCGGCGACTGAAGGAGTAAGGGATTCGCTTGGTGCACTTTTAGGTGCGCTTTCGTTAAATGTTCTTTTCATATTGTTCTCTACTAAAAACTATTGATTTTTTTATAATTAACATTATTTCATCGGACGGGATTAATTTTGAAAATTCTAATGTAGTTTAACAAACGATTCTTAAGGAAATTTTAATTATATCGACTAGATATAATTATCCTCTTAATTATCTTTTAAATTTAAGTAAAAAGATGACCTATAAGCTTAAAAAGAATGATCGTGAATTGTGGTAATTTAATCTTTTTCTGCAATCACTAAAAAACCTACGACTGGTTTTTTATTTTGCTCTCTTATAGAATCTTATTAAAAAAATACTCGAGGATCCACATCTGGATTGCTGTGTCCGTATTTCGTTATATAAAGCCAAAATATCGATATCTACTTAATCTTATCAACACTACAATTTGGCTAATTCGGCATACACTGGATCAGAGAGGAGTGCACTATGATAAAAACAATAACATTGAGTCAATCGAAAATTACGTTGTTATTAAGTTACATAACAACCGCTTCCATTTCAGCGGCTATAATCACACCGGCATTACCGTTAATTAAACACAATTACAATCTTGGTCATGGTGCTTTGGAGTGGGTTATTTCCATCTTCTTGTTTGGCTATATGTTAGGCCAGTTAATCTACGGACCACTATCCAATCAATTTGGCCGCTTGTGGGCTTTGCGTTGCGGTTTGCAATTGAACCTTGCGGGCATTGTATTATGCTTGGGGTCAGTCTACAGCTTAAATTACTCCTTTTTGCTGATAGGGCGGTTTATAACCGCTCTTGGCGCGGCTAGTGGATTAACTTGCACTTTCATGTTGTTGAATGAGTTATTAAGCCATGAGCAGTCAATGCGCGCGACTTCATTCACGATTGTGGCTTTCACACTAGGCATTGGCGCAGCTGTAATTATAGGCGGCATGATTAGTGAGTATTATTTTTGGGGTGATTGTTTTTGGTTATTGTTAATTCATGGTTTGATTATGTTGGCTTTAACTTGGCAGTTTCCTGAAACATTAACTAAATCTGTCAAGATTTCAGTGAAATCCATTGTGCATAATTATTTACATGCGGTCAAAAGCACTCAGCTCGTTGCGGCATCTTGTGTCGTGGCTTTAACATCCGTTATCAGTTATACCTATTCGGCTGCCGCTCCCTTGTATGCTCACATGCAATTGCATTTAACTCCAGGAAGCTATGGAATTTGGAATACAGTCAATATGGTCAGTATGTTTCTTAGTGGAATTATTAGCAGCTATTTAATGCCACGTTTTTCATTTAAAGCCATAATAAATATCGGGCTGTTGATGATAATTCCATGTGTCCTATCATTATTGATTTTATTTCATTCTACTGCAGATCATACCCACTGGTTTTTTATCACAACCGCGCTATTATTCCTTTTTTCTGGCGCTATCTATCCCAGCGCTTCTCATTTAGCATCTAATGCCATACCTGATAAAGCCAGTGCAGCAAGCATGATGTCATTTATTAATATGGGGTCAGCAATGATCTCTGTCGTATTGTTGGGCTATCTTCCATTAAGTTCACTGATGGCGTTTATCATCACAATTACAGTTTTTTATGTGTTAGCGAGTCTCATGGCTATACGTTTTATTGACGAGAGCTAAATCAGCATTAACGGATGCTGTCTTGTTGATGCTCTTAATGATTTTTTTAATTAATCTAACTGGGTAACTAATAGAGTGTAAAGGCGGGAGCAGGCTGATGATGAGAAAAAGTCATTTCTAGTTATGACGAATAGTAAAAAAATGAGGATTATAGGGGATGCCTAATTTAAACCAAGAGATCGCGGATCATTTTCATCATTAATTTCGACTTCGTTCTCAATTTCAGCCGCAATTTCAGTTTTAATTATTGCAAGACGACCATTCAAATTTTTTAATTGAATGTTATTTATTTTTTTCAGTAAATCCTTTTTAGTTACTATTTTGTAATTTTCAACCACTTGTCATTTATTTTCCACAAGCAGCATATGAGACTGAATTATCGAGAGATCATCTTTGAGTACCACTTACTTCTTATAACCAACCCTCCACCTAAAATAGACCTTATTATTTTTCTCATGAATTCTAGGCTGAATTTTGATCCCAGTTGCGATTCATGTTGTCTTATGTTAAATTTAGAATAATCAATTATCAATTTAAGATTAATTAATTAAAAATTGACGCTCTTACTTAGGTCGTCATGGTGTTTGAATCATAATATGTTGAAGAGATTAAAATGGCTAATTTTCATGATGATGACAGCAATCGAATTTATATTAAAAAAAACCCGGCAGATCAGATTTTTACAAAAAAAAGGTCTCCTGCGGCGAGATGGTGGCGGCAACTGAAACAATTTCTACTGCTCATACTACTATTATCCACAATAGGATCGACAGTGCTTATTCTATTTTTTGTGAATATGCCAAATGGTCACTTAACCTACTTGGGATATGTGGCTATGCTACCTTTAGCGCTAGTCTTCGCCACAATTGGATTTCGATTTCTAAAGCTGGGTATTTTAAATAAGTATGATTTAGGTAAAACACGTTACATCCTCATATTGGGTCTATCCGTTGTGTTTAGCTATGCCATAGTAGGGCACGGTTTTGTATTGTATACCTACTTTCACGGGATACCGCATCAATCTCAGCCACTCAAAATTATGAGTAAAGTTCATCGTACTGCCCACCGCCATATCGGAAACAGCGGTGTAAGCATAACAGGTGACTATTATTACTTTCAACAGGGCCATGTCTACCCACACAATGCATTGAAGAGGTTTGGCTCTAACCATCAGTCTGATATACTTGGCTCTTTCATTGATCCACGCTTATATAGAGATGGATTTGTAACAGAAGATAATGGCTGGCTGATCGATCCAAATAAAACAGCAGTGATATACTATAAAGTGTCACCGTTCGCCGTGGTCGGGACCGCAATTCAGGGGTATCCCTATTTCTCGAATCACCTTGGAAAGAAACACCCTTTAATCTTATTCGGTATCGATGATTTTATTTGCTACCCATTTACATTCTGCGTATCATAATGTTGATATATTGCTGATTTTTCACATCGACTCGCGTTACGTCTATATTATGCTTCGACTGGAGATAACGGTACCTTATCAGTCATTGTTATGACTTTACTTTTAAATTCTAATAATAAAATAAAAGCAGGTTTAACTACATCTACGCCAGGATTATTTAGTCTGGAATTCCACTAATTGATATTGATTGCAAGTTGCAGGCGTATCACTCATCAGGACAAAAAAAAGTTGGTTCCTAATAAAGAATAACGTCACTCAATGGATGAGGGTATAATCGATATTCAGAACCATTATAGCGTTATTGTACAGAACAAGAAGACAGGGGAGGTGCGGGCGGTTCAATAGAATCGATGCATGTGTCTAACTGCGTTTGCAACTCTGCTTGATACTGCTGAGAATGAACTTCCCTGTCTTCCGGATTATGATTACTTTCGATAAAACCTTCAGCCACGCCCTGCCAATCCTCTGAGAGCACACCTTCCCACATGGTTTGATAGTCTGCTTGATTCATTGTCTCTAGTTGCAACAATTGGGGTTGGGGTTCGAGGTCGTCGATATTAGTTACCCCTTCTAATCTGATTACTTCAATCAACCTACCCAGTGGACAATGCTCTCGTTGTTGATTGAACGCATAAACACCGATACAAACAGCATGAGACTCTTTCTTTAAATTTAAAGCCTCAAACTTCCTTCTAGGACCTCTGAGCCCACTTTGCCCATAGCTCACAGCTGTTTCAAACAAAACCTGAAGATCTTAAAGTGGGTTCTGGCATGTGGTCATCTTGCCGTCTTCGGTTGTAACACCTTGAGTCAAATTGTTCGCAGGTAATCCTGAGGCATAGATATACTTAATTACATGGTAATTCTACTTTAGAGCAAACGCGCTTCGCTCAAAATAACCCATGTTATTAATAAATTTCTTTTCCAATCTCTCTAACTTAGATGTGGAGATATACAACACATCCGACTTCAATTCCTTTCCTACCTTCTTTAAGCTAACACCGCCCATCGAATTAGGGTTGACTGTATCAAAGTCTGCTTCACCTACATTCACGATATACAATACATCGAGGTCCGGGTATTGTTCCCGGTCAGCAACAATCCTGTTACTTAAACGTTTTTCGCTGAATACCCCGGCGTCCTGATTTGAAACAGAAGAGAAAGCAAACATGCCGCGTTGTCTTGCTGTCACTCTCGATGGTGGGCCGGCTGCGGTCGAACGAGGAGTCAATGGAGCTTGGCGAGTAGTGACTCTCTGTACTATTGAATTTTTTTGTGCTCCCGCGCTTTCAGCAGCACTGGGGGGATGTGTTTGGGATCCTGCCGCCGGGCTCCGTTGATACGATGGAGATAATGAAGCGGCACTCGCAGCAGGTGCTTCTGACTCAAGCAAGCCGGGTTGCATTTTTGATCGTGTAAGGAACGATGAGTCAGGATACGATTCACTAAATAAGCTTAACCATTTGTTATACACTTGTTTAAGAAACTGTTGTTCATCTTCGATATCTTGTGCCAACATCGGTTGATTGTTACGTATATACTGCTGCTTATCATTTTCAGCCTTTGTCACGTAGTCACCCAAAGTCTGTAAAAGGTAAATATGAGCCGATTCATCGCACACTCTAATGAGCCCCTGTTGTTCAAGTAAAAATTGTTCAAAGTATCTGACTTCTTTTTCATTGGTGGCGCTTTTTAAACAGATAGCAAGGTTAGCAATGCAAGCAGGAAGATTGCGTTTTTCCTCTCCTTTACACTTAGTAATAAAACCATACTTATCCTTAAAATAATCTCTCATTGTTCTACGCTACTTTTAATAGTTAGTTGATTTTACCTACAGGCATCTTTTATAGCGGATGTGAAAACTGCAGCTCGACTTTAGTTGCATGTTTTAATTGGTTTTTGTTTACATTATGGTGCAGCGCATGGTAGGTGGTTGTTGATCGTTATTATCACTTTTCTTTTTAAACAGCCCGCTTGAAAAACCTTCACTAGCAGGTTTTGCCGGGTCTTCCACTACTCCTGGCTTTGCTGCTGGGTCTTCGGCTACTTCTGGGCTTGATGCTGGGTCTTCGGCTACTTCTGGGCTTGATGCTGGACCTGTAGCGTCATATTTCTCTGATACATCAGCCAACCAAGTCCGAAACTCATCCTTGAGAGCTTGAAGCTCTTGCCGCTTTTTTATTATTTTCTTATCATTGTCTCTGATAATAGCTATCAGCTGATCATCAAGGACCTGCAAGAATGTACGGTACTCATCATGGTGGGCTTTGACCGTTTCGTACAAACCCACAACAGTTTCTTTGTTGACATTTATCTCATTATGTATCTCGACTCGTTTATCGATTACTGAGGAAATGAAGGTAACAATATCTTGAGCTAGCTTTCTATCAAAAATCTCTGTAACCTCCTCAGTAAAGGCTATCGATTCTTGATGAAATTGAGATTTAAGCGCTAGACCCCAAACATCAAGGTAGGTCTTCCTGAGGTAGGTCTGCTTAGTCGGAAGAGCCTTAGAAACCACATATTCATATAACTCACTTATCAAATGAGACGTATTTGCATGCAATATGCCAACTAGTATCTTGAAATTATATGGATCTGATTCTGATATAAGTTTGTTAATTATTCTTTTTAAATCTTCAGCTGAGTCATCTTTCTCTAGCCATTTGGCATTAATAGCTTTCTTCAATAACCCAAGGAGAGCCGGATCCTGTTTACATTGAAGAATCATTGATTCAAGCGCAGAAAAGTTTTTATCACTCGAATAACTAAAATCAGTGGTAGTGGTAACTCCTCGCGTTGAAGTAATTGATATAGTTTGTTTACCAGTTCTTGCATTATCGTTAGGACCCATGGATACTTCCCCTTGTTTTTTGTGTTGATGGCTTTTTAAATCGGCTTTATGGTACCACTTAATTATTAAGCTAATATTATGGAGTGGAAAATTTTGGTGAAAATAAATAAGTTATTGAAAAAGCTATGAATTTTCCAATGCCCGTCTTTGGCAGCTTTTATGACATCAGATGACAGTGGTTTAGACTAAGTACATT
>CACHNP010000058.1 GCA_902581285.1 uncultured Gammaproteobacteria bacterium
CCACTTTATGTTGCAGCTAAAAGAGGTCATGCAGAGGTTACTAAGTTGCTGTTAGAGTGTGTTGTAGATGTGAATCGAGCAGAGAAGGATGTATTCACGCCACTTTATATTGCAGCTCAAAATGGTCATGCAAAAGTTGTTCGGCTGTTGTTAGCCGCAGATGGTATTAAGGTTGATAAAACAACGAATGAGGGATTTACGCCTCTTTTTATTGCAGCTCATCAGGGTCATGCAGTGATTGCTCAGCTGTTGTTAGAGCGTGGTGCACATGTGAATAAAGCAGGTTTATATGATTGGACGCCCCTTTATATTGCAGCTCAAAATGGTCATGCAGCGGTTGCTCGGCTGTTGTTAAGTCATGGAGCATATGTGAATCAAGCAGCTGAGGATGGTTGCACGCCACTTTATATTGCAGCTAAAAAAGATCGTGCAGAGGTTACTCAGCTGCTGTTAGAGCGTGGTGCAGATGTGAATCAAGCAACGAATGGTCGGACGCCACTTGATGTTGCACGCCGACGTTCTGTTTTACAGAGTAACAATAAAATAGTTGCTTTACTGCGTGCTTGTAGTGCAGATGACAAACAAAGAGATAAAGCTTTTCGGGTTGTGGATCTGTCCGGGAAAAAGGCAGTTATGCATTACTATATCAATATGAATAAGGATCTCTTAGCTGCTGCGTTGTTTAAGTCTCTTGAGCCCGAAGATAGATTAAAGCTTATTCGCGCGATTGCACCTGGTGTTAATGAGCAATACAAAAATCTTCGGAATTTTTCCTTAGTATGTAAGGAATCTTTTAACGCTGCAGTGTCAAATAAAGACAATATTTTTCAAGAAAAAAAATTTAATGGCATAGGTGGTTCTAGTTTTAAACTTCCCGAGGATCTGTTGTGTTACATGAGTCAATTTTTATTCGTTGCTTCTAAATATCAAAGAAAACAGATTAGTATGAAAAAACGTTTATGGCTCTGGTATAACACAGTAGACACTCATGCACCGGAACCAGGTGAAACTGAAGCTGAGTCTACACTTGACAACCACCTTAACAAGCTTAAATTCGAGTAATCTGGGTTACTGGACTTTCAGTTTTTCCTGATAAATACAGGTTGCCTAGTATTAATCAATACCGCTTACAGTATATCGAAGCAGGGCGGCAGTTTGTCGACTCGGCGGTGAATGTTTTGTTTGATTCTGGAATGGAATGATTCTAAGTTATTTTTTTATTATTTAATATCTGCTTAAAATTAGTCTGACACAGTTCTGTGGTATTATAGGGTGAGTAATCTGTTTGTGTTAACTACATGATGAAATGAAATTTGAGGTTGATTAATGAAAGAATTTTTTGATGCTATTAAGTCTAATGATTTAGATGAGGTTAGTCGCTTAATTATTGACGCAAAAGATGTGGTTATGTTCGTGCATCAAGAAATGATAATGGATGCACGCCACTTTTTATTGCATTTGAAGAAGGTCATGCAAAGGAAAAGTTGGTAGCATAGAGCCCGACATCACCCTTGAGAGATTAAACTTAGCATAGGCTGAAACATTTGTAGGGACAAATAAAGAGATACGCATTAATAACATAGAAAGCTGTATTTAATCTGCATAGCATGACTCCGTTAAAGATTTCTAAAAATATAGTGCATTTTTTAAAATCTCCAGGTATAAATCGTGATTCACTCTAAATGAACCTCATTAGTACTCATTTGCAGCGTGAACATTAACCTAAAACGAATAATAGTGTACGAGTACACTAAAAAAAACTGAGTACTAAAGCCCTTGGCATAAGTAAGCAAATGGTATCTCAAGGCGTTATCACAGATTATAAAACATGATAAGTACAGGTGAATTTAATACTATTTTAATAATAAAGCAGTATAATACGCATAAAATACGTAAAACCAGAGAAAACCAATGAGAAAAGATTCAAAAAAAAGACCGCACGACCCTCTAGCGATCGCCATGGAATCAGTCCGAGCCGTAAAAAAACACAGACAGACACCGGATACGCCAATTCAAGACATGATTGAGCGACTGTTTTCTCTCAGTAATACCGCACTTTGTTTAATTCAACTCGACCAACTTGCCACAATGACAGCGAGTGAGAGCATAGATAAAACACAGATTCATACTCATATTCGCAAGGTAAAAGAAGTAAGTCTAGCATTGGTAACTCAACTTACGCATAAATCAAAGTTAGCAGATGAAATCTCTCGATATGGGAACTGCAAAAGTAAAAACGACATTCTCGTAAACTCGTGGGGTCGGTGTGCGCGGTTAGAGCTTAAATGTATTGGCGCTCTATACCGTGAAAAAGGTACTAACGCTAAGCTAATAAATCCACTATTATTTGAGTTAAGACAATTAAGAAAACAGCTTGTCGTATACTTAATTGAAGACTATGGTTATTTATTAAAAGGAATAAATTATCATCCTAAAAACCCAGATATACTTACACCATTAAGCATCGTCCGAGACCATTTATCATCACAGAAAAAGCCACAACAATTTTTTTTCCTATTATGCTATTTTCTATACGATGTGACACAACGAGGAGCTGAGCACCTTACAAACCCTCATGTCAATTCAAGATATAAAGCATGTTTGGAAAAAACAGCTACATTATTGATGGAACAATCGAGAGAATTACATAAGATAAACCTTGAGCCAAAAGAGCTAGATTCACTTAAATCGTTACGAAACAAACTACATCAAGAAACATTACGACTTGAGAATAAACCTTCTTTAAGTAAAGAAATAAGTAACAAGCTCTTAATAAATAATTCAAATAAGTATCATAGCCACAAAAGGTTGCTTGCCAATTACACTCAATGGATCGCTCGAATTTATCGTTACTGTACTGAGATCGGAAACAGTATCGACAAAAATTTGCATGAGAAATACCGCTTGGTAGGCTCTCATAACTTGATTTGCAGTCTGACCACCGGGAGAGAACCGCTGTCACGAACCTACCACGTTCGAGGACCCATGCATGAAAACGGTATAGCCGATAGTATCACTGAATTAATGTATCTGGTCACGGCTGGATACCAATCTCGCAGCAGAAGAAACATACAGTACATTGACCTGTTTGAAATTCGACATAAATTAGAAGTTGCTAAGCAACGAGTTTTAGATAAAATCGAGCAAGCAGAGGTAGCGCATATTGATGCACCACTAGTGAGGGGGGCTACTTTTACTTCATTATCGGGATTACGAAAAGCAGTACAATGCCTAGGCACCACGCGAAAACACCTTATTAACTATGGGGATATTAGTGGCATTATCAAAGAAATTGATGCGTTTCTTCTTAAGGTAATTTACAAGCTAACTGCAAAAGGTGCTAGTTTTACTCGCGTAATAGTTGGTCGTTCGCATGAAACCGCATTGAATGATGTTTTCAGGCTACCTTATATTGAGGATGAGCTCATTATGCATATCATAAGAAACGATCATATTGCAGATGTACTTCCCAAATTTAGAGAAATGATGATTGAGGAAAGTCTTAATGTTAATTATACCTACGGCGAACATCAACCGGGGTTCTACCGAAAGTTATTTCAAAGCATCATTCATATCACGCAAAGGATGATAGAAGAGGGCGAGATTACTATCCATGCGTCTGAAAATACATTGACTATAGATGACGTTTCTAACACACCCAATGTTATGAACGAAAATATTTTTGCGACGTCCACCCAGGGATCAAGTCTAAAAATCACCCAGATAAAAAACTCGAAGAAAGAAACACGGCCTCTTCCAAATGAAATCTTAGCCATTCAACCGGTTAGCTTGCATCAAACCTTGAGTGAAGATCAACGATCTGTAATTTTTGAAGAAATGAAAATCTACTTATTCCTAGCTCGGTCTCAATTCATGAGATCTAACTCAGTAACTCAAGGAATGTATGATTCGACTACAAACGAACGAACCACATTCTTAGAGCGCTTAATAATTCTCACATTACGTAAAGACATACCTAATAGTGAAGATGCAATAGAACTTATGCTTCCTTGCTTCAAAGATAAAATAAATGCTAATTTAGTATTACATATCCTGTCATTCATTTCAGAAAGTAATGCTTATCGTGCTTCGTTTAACTTGTTCAACAGCTCGCTATTAAGCTTACGTGTTCTTAACAAGAAATGGAACTCTTTGCTAACGCACCAACAATTAAATAAATATTTAATTCAACTGAAGCACAAATCCGACTCTCTGAGTCAAAATACATGCGGTAGTAGCGCAAGAGAGGTTGGATTATCCTTATAATGGCGTAGAAATTAATTGAGCATCTGGAAGAAATTAGTAATAATGAATTTAGTCAAGCAAAAATTTATTTGAGGATAAGTCATTGCGAGAAAACAATACATCCAACAGTAAGAATGAAAAAAAGGGCAGGTTTGTTAATAGACTAAGTGTCCAAGGCTAGTAGATTACGAATATTTGGCCAGGGTGCGATTGCTGTGACGCTTTCGATCTATCAATGCGAAAAATATTCAGGTATGTGTATAAGTAAAGTCAGTTATCGATGTCGTCTGGTTTACTTCGAGTTGATTTCTGAAGTTGTATTCTAATTTGGTGGCGTATTGGGCATGATTTGGTGAAGTGCGCTTTATTTTTTATTTCCGCCCCTGGCTTAAATTCTATTTAAGGAGTCAATATGTTGCATTTCGAAGAGAAAGGAAGTGGGAAGTATACGTTTATACTACTGCATAATGCAGGCGGCGACTCCAGTTTCTTTACTCAGCAAATTGATGTTTTGATCCGTTTTGGCAAAGTTGTTTTGATTGATTTGCCTGGCCATGGTCAGTCTGAATCAGGTTCTGATCCAACCGTGTCTTATTTCTCTGATCAGATGATTCAATTATGTAAAGAATTGCAGTGCGAGAATATCATTGCGATAGGTTTAAATTATGGTGCGAATATTCTTCTGGAAATTAATGCATCACATCCAGGTTTGCTTTGTGCATCAGTGATGATTGATCCCCCTGTCTTTATCAACGCAGAGGTCAACGCGTTGATTGAGAAGAATAGTCATGAGCTTGAGAGTGATTCAAGTTTACAGCATGCGCATGAATTAGTGAAAGCGTCATTTATCAAAACAGATGACGTCACTAGACAGATAGCAATTCAGGCCTTTACTAAGATTGATACGCGTTATTTGGCTCAGCTGTATCGAAATTTAATAGACTGGGACAGGTCGAGTCAGGATAAAGTAAAGCGGGTGAACCATCCTTCTTTATTAATAACAACCGATGCGGCACTGTGCTCAATCGAGGATATGAAAAGAGTGAATCCTGATATTATGTCAGCAAAGGTGTTTGGGTCATTATATTGGGCTACTCTTGAAGTTCCACAACAAATAAACACCATGATTAATCGATTCATGGAAACCTTGCATGAGCAGGGTGACGATTGAGGCTGAATGTTGTTTTGAAGAACGTATCATTATTGCAATGAGTGGTGTTCTCACCGTTGGCAGAGGTGATTTTGTGATTGAATCTTACTCCTCATTCTTTAATGAGCTCATGTCAATAACAAATCGGTATTTAACGTCTGATTTAATGACTCGTTGGTAGGCCTCATTGATACTTTGAATGTGTATTAGTTCCGTGTCCGGAATAATATTATGTTCACCACAAAAGTTCATCATCTCCTGTGTTTCTTTGATGCCGCCTATCAGTGATCCTGATATGTTTTTTTGACCGAATATCAAGCCCATGCTATGGCAATCAATTGCTGTTCCACCAACCAGTACCATGGTTTTATCGTTTTTTAATAATGGCAGGTAGGGGTTGATGTCATGCGAAGTGGGTACGGTGTTTAACAGAAAATCAAAGCTATTTGCATGATCAGTTAACTCATTTTCATTGGTGGAGATAAGGACATTGTGTGCACCCAATGCCAATGCGTCACTCTTCTTGGATTCAGATCGTGTGATCACTGTGACGTCTGCGCCCATAGCGACGGCAAATTTAACACCCATGTGTCCTAGGCCTCCTAATCCTATGATGCCGACCTTGTGTCCTTTTGAGACACCCCACTTGCGTAGTGGCGAGTAAGTGGTGATGCCGGCGCACAGTAAAGGAGCGACCGCTTTGGTGTCCAGGTTGGATGGTATTTTAAGTACGAAGTGTTGATCGACGACGATTGAGGTCGAGTATCCTCCTTGGGTGATGTGACCATCCGGAAAATGCTTGTCTGGACTGCCGTATGTCATGGTCATGCCTTGTTCGCAAAATTGTTCCTGATGGTTATGGCAAGATGTGCACTCTCGACATGAGTCTACCATACACCCAACACCAACCAATTCCCCTGCCTCAAAGTTAATGACATTACTCCCAATGTCTGACACTCGACCTATAATCTCATGTCCTGGAACAAGGGGGTACTGCGACATGCCCCAGTCATTATGGGCCATATGAATGTCGCTATGGCAGATGCCACAAAAAAGAATGTCAATCTTAATGTCATTATCGCCAACAGATCTACGTTCAAATTCAAAGGGTTTTAATTCATCGGTATTATTGAATGCTGCGTAACTGTTACATGTTGACATACCGTCTCCTTATCGATTCAAGCGGTGTACTTGATTATATTATCACGGGTTGTCTGGAATGTGAAAAATTATTGCGGAGGGCGATTTATTGGTTTTATTTGATAATTTATGCCAATTTTCTGATCGTCAGAGCTAAATGAAATACAGGGTAACATAATAGCTAGTATCTACTTTCAAATCAAGTAAGGGCGCGCTGACTGCAGGTTTTTTAGTGTTATTTTGTCTTTTTCGTTTAGCAAGCTAGAATTGGTCTTTCATTCTTTATTGCCTTGAATGGTAGAGGAACCATATAGTTTCGAGCATATGCAAATATCCTTTGCATCTCTACTATCGTTTTTTATGGTTGTGTAAGTGAAAATTAGTACGAGTCTCTTTGAATTTGAAGTTTGTTTGTCGCTTTTAATAAGTGCATGTCGAGTTACTGATCCATTAAAAACATATAGGTCATCTACCTTCTCATCCGCGTGGATTTTATCGTTGTTTTCATTAAAAATAACAAAATGAGGAGGTTTATACAGATCCAGAACGATGGTTGTTCTGAATTCAGATGGGGAATGAGCATCTCGATGTGGTCTAACGGCTGTATGCCTTCCTGTGTATAAAATAGCATAGCATCTTTCAAAATACTGTTTTGAAATAGGGTGTAGTTGAATTTTGATTTGCTTATTAATTTGATTTAATACGTTAAAGTAGAGTTGATTTATTTGCTGGTAGCATGTCGAGGAAAAATCATTTTGATAAATCATCTTGGCGCCTTTAAAGGCTACGTTAAGTTTGAATTTAAACTCTTCTTGGTATAATAACTCTCGTATCTTATCAAAACAAAAGTCATGATCTATTTTTCGAAAAAAGAAATCCGTCGTTGGTTTATTTGAGAATACTTGTAAGAATTTCTTAAGGGATTTCATTTTATTTAATTGATAATTTTAATTATATGAATCGTAATGAGACTATTATTTCTAATCGTTA
>CACHNP010000059.1 GCA_902581285.1 uncultured Gammaproteobacteria bacterium
CTTTGTGACGGGTGTCTGTTAGTGCCTCCAGCTGCGTCAAGAGTGTATCGAGTAGCTCCGCTTTCGTGTCGACTGCTTGTATCTGCTCCTTTGTTTGCACTGAATCAGGCTTAGGTAGTAGCTTGGTTTTTAGTGATCGTTTGTATCGGTCTAGCGCGGTTTCGTTCTCGGTTTCATCAGCACAATGGTTATCAAGAAAATCGGCTGCTTCAATAAAGTCTTCTAGTACTTTTTCATGGGTTATTTCTTTTTTTAGATTTTCTTTCAGGTCGTTTTCTTGAACTTTATTCAATCCATCTATAGTTAAGTTGCCTATGGTCTCGTGGATGCTGACACACCAATCGTCGAGGATATTTTGAGATGCGTTTTCAACGCCCGATTGTGTTTGACTCACTGCTTGATCGGGGCCGTTGATATAATTTTCTTGTATGTTTTGTTGTTTTGTTAACTCATCCTCTTTGCTTTTTATAAATGTTTTCCATTCGTTTGCGCTTTGCGTCATATCCTCAGCGATAATTCTCTTATTGAGTAAATAAGAGAATATCTCTTCCTGTTGAAGGCGGGTGAAATACTTAAGAGTATCTTTTTTTCTATTGTCTTTTTGGCCTTGGTCATATCGACCTAAGTCTCTGGGGGTCTCGTCTGTCATACCTAGTCTCCGATGATTATATTACAATTTTTAGAATGTAATAGTACAAAATACACAAGCCGGCACCCGCAGGTAGGGTGACTATCCAAGACATGAATATATTTCGTACGACACCTAAATCAAGCGCACCAATACCACGCGCAAAGCCGACACCTAACACCCCACCCACGAGTGTTTGAGTGGTGGAAATCGGTAATCCAAAAGCAGAAGCCAGTACCACGGTGGATGCGGTTGCGAACTCGGCAGCAAAACCACGAGACGGTGTGAGTTCCGTGATTTTCCCACCAATGGTGGCGATAACTTTGTAGCCATAGGTACTAAGTCCGATCACGATACCAGCAGCACCGGTGAGCAGTACCCAGAACGGCATACCACTGGTTTGCTGGTCAATACCACTAGAGCTGATAATTGAATTAATTGCGGCTAAGGGGCCAATTGCATTGGCGACGTCATTCGAGCCGTGTGAAAATGCCATGGCGCAGGCGGTGAAAATCATCAGTGTTCCAAAAATACGTTCGAGTACGTTAATTTCTTCGTGAATATCTTTATAGTTAATGTTGTCTGGTATTTTACGTAATGCAAAAAATCCCACCAGTGCGGCGACATAACTGATGACAAAAGCAATAATTAAGCTCTCTGTGGTGGTGATTTTCAGGTTTAAATGGCGCAAACCTTTAAAGACAGTCACTAAGGAGATCACGAGTGCGACTGAAAAGATATAAAATGGCACGTAGCGCTTTGCTTTTTTTATCGGGTCTTTAGCATTGAAGATTAGCACTTGCACGCTTTTGAACAGCAAGAAAGCAATCACCCCTGAAATCACGGGCGTGACAACCCAGCTGAGTACAATATCTCCGAGCTGATGCCACTGAACGTGTTGGTATCCCACTTCAATCAAACCAAATCCCACGATAGCACCCACAATGGTGTGTGTGGTGGAGACAGGCCAACCCTTGACCGATGCAATGATGAGCCAGGTTCCGGCTGCGAGCAGTGCGGCTAGCATCCCTTTGATTAATAGCTCCGGGTTTTTCGTAAACATGTTAGGGTCAATGATGTTACTTCGAATGGTCTGTGTGACTTGCCCCCCTGCAAGTAAGGATCCGGCCGCTTCAAATATAGCTGCAATGAGAATCGCTTGCCAAAATTTAATTGCTTTTGATCCGATAGAGGTACCCATTGCATTGGCTACGTCATTCGCACCGACGCCCCAGGCCATGAAAAAGGCAAATATGATTGCGAGTGTTAAGTAGAGCTCGGGATGGGATATAGTGGCCATGTTGACGAGTCCTTTGGGTTAAATAGGGTAAGGTTAATTATCAGAATCCATTTTACCAATTAAATTATAAATTTTGTAGGGGTAGATTCTAAGGGGGGCTTGAATTGTGTACAATGAACGGGTTTTTATTATTTGTGAGGTGAGCTTGTGGGTAGGTCAATTTCTGACACAGTCATTCCAGCGTCGGTTTTACCCCTTCGTCATGATGGGGCGATATACCATTTGAACTTAAAGCCCGGCGAGGTTGCCGATACCGTGATTTTGGTTGGTGACCCGGAGCGAGTATCACTGGTTTCGAGACATTTTGATTCAATTGAGGTGAAAAAAAGTAACCGGGAGTTTGTTACCCACACGGGTGTGCTCAAAGGGCAGCGAGTATCAGTGGTTTCGACGGGTATAGGTACTGCAAATATTGATATTGTTCTCAACGAGTTAGACGCGCTGCATAATATCGATTTTTCCACTCGACAGATTAAAGCTGAGCCGACGTCTATGCGTTGTTTGCGCCTTGGCACCTGTGGTGCAGTGCAACCGGAAACTCAACCAGGGAGCGTTGTTGGTAGCCGTTACGCGGTTGGGTTTGATAATCAGATGTTATTTTATCCTAGAGCGTTATCAGATCAAGAAGAGAGGGTGAAGAAAGCGGTTGTTGAGCACTTAAATTCGGCTATTGTTCCATCTTGCTACGTCGCCGCCGCGTCTGATTGGTTCGATTCGTGGTTTACTTTTGGTGACGTTGGTGTAACTTTCACGTGCCCGGGTTTTTATGCGGCACAAAACCGCTGTTTGCGAGCGCCGATCTTAGCAGAGTCAATCTTCGACTGCGTCCAACGATGGTCATACCCAGGAGAAGTGCCATTAAACTTTGAGATGGAGACAGCCATGATTTACGGACTGGGGCGTGTATTGGGTCATCGTTGCGGTTCGATCAGTTTGGTGGTGTATAATCGACACACACAGCAGGGTTGTGACTACGATCAAGCGATGCCAGAACTCATTCAACAGACCTTAGAGCATCTCGTGTGAGTTCGTGTTTAATGGACTCGTGGTATGAGGTGCGTGAGAAGGCGAATCATTTTTTCCTCTCCTAGTTTTGCACCTTGCAGTGTGACGTCGTGAGATAAGTTTTGACTGATCATGCCGGCTGCAAAGTTGGAAATAACCGCAATCACAGCCACTTTCAAACCACAGTGGTGTGCGCAAATTACTTCCGGGATGGTTGACATTCCAATGACGTCAGCACCCAGTGTGCGAAAGGCACGAATTTCAGCGGGTGTTTCGAAGCTGGGTCCAAGAACACCGAAGTAAACCCCCTCAGATAATTCACAATCAATCGCTTGAGCACTCTCTTGGATGGTGGTTCGAAGATTAGCATTGTACACGTCTTCCATTCCAATGAAACGAGGGCCGTATTCATCATCATTCGGTCCAACCAGCGGGTTGTTGAAATTAAAATTGATGTGATCGTTAATCAGTACCAGGCTGCCAGGTGGCACGTTTTCTCTTAACGATCCAGAGGCATTCGTGCTGATAAACGTGTGACAACCAAGCAGCTTCATGCAGCGTGTCATGGTTTTTGGTAGGTTATGATTGACGCCCTCATAGTAATGCGTGCGCCCAAACAAGCAGGCTATCGGCGTGTCATTAAAGTGCCCCAAAATTAACTCACCGCCGTGACCTGCAACCGTGCAGGGGGGAAAGCCCGGGATATCGGTGTATGGGATACGGATTGCGTTGGTTATTTCATTGGCTAATGGGCCTAAGCCTGAGCCCAGCACGATTGCTATTTTTGGTTTGAAGTCCCCGGCAAGTTGCTGGATGTGGTGAGCGGCTTGTTTACTGTAATCGGTCATGATGATTCCATGTTGTTAGGGCCAAAAGCGGCGGGAATGAGTTCTCCTATCGTGTGCACTTCATGTTTACCATTTGTGGAACACAGATGCACGGAGGCGTCTGCTTGAGCGAACTCAGCGATACGTTGGCGGCAGCCTCCACAAGGAGAGGTGACTATATTGGTGGGAGTGAGAATTAAAATCTGACTGATGTTGGTTTCACCCTGTGAGATCATTTGTGCTATGGCATTAGTTTCTGCACACGTTCCTAGGTTATAACAGGCATTTTCTACATTCACGGCAGCGTATAAGTTACCACTCGGTGTTTCCACGCAGGCGGCAACCGGAAATGATGAATACGGACAGTATGCATGTTGCAATACATCTTGAGCTTTTTGAAGCAGTATTTGTGGTGGGTTTTTCATCAATCGGCCACCATCATTTTCAGTTTGGAGCCAATATTTTGCGCACTGTCCGCGATATCACCCACCCAGGTGATTATTTTATAGAGGAAAACAACATCAACTGGAGACAGCTCATTCTCGATTGCAAATAGGGCTTGGCGAACACGAATTTGTAGGTCGTCGTTTTCTTTTTCCAGTTTATTGAGTTCAGAAATCATGCTATCAATGAGGTCAGCGGCTTTACCTTTAAAGCCGGATTCCAAGAGCACATCCAGGTCGTCAATGGCGCATTTTGCTTGTTCACTCGCGGCACATGAGTTTTTGACGTAGGCACTAAAGTCACTCGCCAGTTGCGTTGGTATGACCATTTTCCTGCCAATCATAATACCTGAAATGTCTTTGGTAAGATTGGCTATTTTGTCTTGTGTGCTAATGAGTTGCAGTAAATCCATTCGGGGGATAGGCAATAGCAGTTTAGCTGGCAGATGTGAGCGTAAGTCTATTTTCAACTGATCGGCTTTTTCTTCGGAGGTGTTGATGTCCTCGCGAAGGCTAGTGGCTAGAGTCCAGTCCTGCTGGTTGGCTGCTTCGATGAAGCTGGGAAGCAATTGGGCGCACTGATTCGCTTCTTGCATGTGTGCTTGTATTGGGCCAATTGGAGAACGGGAAAAGAGTTTGAGAAAGGCGTCACCTGTCGACATGATATACCTCAATTTTTTTGCTAAAAGCAGCGATCATTGTGCCACAAACTGCCAAAAGATGAAAACCCATTTACGCTAAATTGGTGTCAGTATACGTCTGGTTTTGTAAAAAAAAGAGAAAAATACACAAAATTTAATATTTATTTAACTAATTGGCGGATTTCGGTTTAATTGTTTAATATATTTTCAAAAAAAAGACGTTTAGGTGAATATTTTAGCTCTTTTCATGTAAAAAAAAAACAATTTGGTTTAAGATAAATTTAATAAGGGTGTGATAGCCTGATAAGTGTACAGGATGTTTGCAGATCACAACGGATGTGAAAAGACACGGATTGTCTAGCTGCGAAGCGCGCTTGTGAGGGACGAGCACGTGTAAACAACAAAGGAATGTTATGCTGGAGACTGCTATATGCCGCATGACAAAACTATTCCGTTGGGTTCTGATGACAAAACGTTGAGTGCAGACAACAGAACCATTCCGTTGAGTCCAGATGACACAACCAGTGAGTTCTTGAAGTTTGCTCACGAAAAGTTGTATCAGATCGTGTCTTTTTTTCCTCAAATTCCTTCTTCCGTAATTCAAATACCATTCAAAGATCTGGCAGACCTCTCTTCTAAAATCAGTGAGATAAATTCACACTTGTCATCATGTAAAAATGCGGGCAAGATCAATGACTACATCGAACAGCTCGGGCTCAGTGATCTGACTAGAGCATTAAAAAACACGAATAAGCAATCGACAGCATCCTATCAGTTTATCGTAGATAATTTTCTTTCCGTGAATGGGTTGCTGCGCCTGTATGTTCAGCAACTTGAAGGTGACGCTGTCACTGTAGCTAGCAATAAGATCGATCTTCAGGAACAGTATGCTAAAGAACTTTTAGCGGTGAGGAAAGCATCACGCTTCAAACTTTTTTCTGAAAATGCTAAAAAGTACAACGCAGGTCTGATTGTGTTAAGAGACCTATGTCAAACTCAGCTACAACAAACGACCACCGACAAACTCACTTATTATCAGGCAACGCAATCTTTCATCGATATTTTTCCACAAGATCTTTCGATATTAGGTAATGCCATCATACAGGCAGTCGAGAATTCTGAAAACATTACTGAGGGTACGTTACGTGACATGATTGATTCTTTTCAATTTCCTTCTGAATTGAGCAATCAACTATCGCTAGGTGCTAGTAATTGGAATAACAGCGAGTCAAAAACACAATCAGAACCAGCGCGATATAACGGCGTTGTCGATGAATTAAAGCAAATTAGCACAAAGTATAATGTGAATTTTAAAGAGGCAGTGCAAAATGCGCTAGAAGAATATGAAGAATATACAGTGCGTTTTTTCGGTAGTGAGAGTCAAAAATTTTGGACGAAGTTTAGTGAGGTGCTGACACAACAAAGTAACCAGCATTATAACTGGGGTGCTTATGAAACAGCAGGGCTCATGTCTTGGGGTAAAAAAAAATACTCGATGAGTACACTTATTGAAGAACATCTTGGTACCATTAAGCGTGATCAGTTCAAGGATGTTGAACTCGCTGATATAAATGCAACGCTAAAACCATTGTTCGAGAAGCAGTCTGCTTTCGTTGAGTCTAAGAGCAGCCAGGAGTCTGCCGAGCAGCAGATAACAGAATACCAGGAAAGAAGAGATAAGCTCATTTCATCCATTTTAACTTTCTTACCGGTGATAAAGAAGCTTCAAATTCCTGTACTAGAGTCAAAGATCGAGTGTATCGCTGATTTTAGTCAGGTGACGGGATGGAATGATGTGGAGAAGAAAGCAAGTGAAGCACCGAGGTTGGAGAAAACTTTGTCGAGCTCTTATGAAGGTACACTAGGTGCTCTTTCTTTATATCCTCCGATGGAGAACGAAACTAAACACCAGGCTAAAACCAAGGAAACAGAAGAAAATGCGCAATTACTGTTAGAGGCCTACGGTCTACTAACCTTTTTTGAGACTCAACAAAATGCGGAACATGATTTTCTAGCTAAAAAGCTTGATTCTGCTGATAAAGTTTTGATGAGTATAAAAGAACGCCGTGATAACGGTACACTTACGCTTTCTGAATTTCTTCAGGATGAAATTAGCCGTTTACACGAATTTAGAGAAATTGACGCTCGAGTATTCCAAACAAACTATAATGATAAAGTTGAGTCACTCAAAAATAGACTCTCTTTTGTGATCGAAAAATTGGGTGATGATATCGCAAAGCTTGAAGGTATCAAGCAAAAACTCGACAGTGCTGTTAACGCTGTACCTGGCTGGGTGATGAAAGAAAATACTGAGGCATACAATGCTGCAAAGAAAGGTAAGAGCACCATAGAAGAGGCTAAATCAAGCCTTG
>CACHNP010000060.1 GCA_902581285.1 uncultured Gammaproteobacteria bacterium
TCATTATACTCGTCCATTTGATCGTGGGTGTCAACTTTTCCTTTTCACGTAAGTAGTCAGGTTCGGTTACTGGTATTTGTTAATCTATTCATTGGTTCTTAATTTTTTTTTAATGATATTTTGATTAAAATAGAACCATTTTAAGGTATGTATGACAATTTATTCATGACGGCGCGATGTGTCATCGTCTTAATACACTCAGATTAATGGCTAAACCTCTGCTCGCTGACATGATCTCGCTGCCAACTAGAGTGATTTTAACCCATTATGATTAACACAGTACGATAGATTTCTTTGATAGAAAAAATATCGGGTTATTAAGTACATATTGCTAAATAAGCACTTCTCTCACCAGGGATGGTAGTTCATCATGATGTTCTCCTTGCCATATTGCTTCCATTTGGCTTATGAGTTCATCTGTCATCGTGCTAGGATCTTTTGAGTGATGATCTTGACTAGCTTCAATGAAATCAATAACAGCTTTAGAGATTGCGCGGTGTTTTAATTGTGTTCCTGGGTCATCATGATCAAGTGCCAACTCATAACCGATGTTGTCAATGAAACGCTCTAGTGTATCAAAACTGATGAGTACAGTGTCAAAATAGTGATTGTATTCAGAGTGGTTTGTCATGTTAAATGACATTCCAGAGAGTTGTTCGATGGTTTTAATGATAAGTTGATGATTGCTGAGCCTGTTTCTTTTCTTTGTTAAAAAGAGAATGAGACGGTCTCCAGATAAGGGCAGGGCTGGCATCTTGGCTGCTGTTCTGGTGAAAGAACCATCGTCTTTTAACCAAAAATTATGACAATTTTTTTCTTCGACACTAAGTTCTAGTTGTCGCTGTGTTTTCCATCGGCTGGCATAACAGGTGTTTATGAATAGTGTCAGTGCTGCAACAGAGTCGACATCTCTTTTTTTAGCGTTAAGTTGATTTGCTATGGTTTGATTATACGAGGATTCAATTGCCTTTGTTCGTTGCTCTGATATGCCCAAGAATCTATATATCAGATAGATGATGTCAGCCGATAAATCGTTATCACTAAGGTTAGAAAAACAGCCCTTAAGTTCAGAATCTGATAAGATTATTTCGGTGTCTGGTGGAATGAGTGTTTGGTTAGGATCCAGTAAAATTTTGCTGCGTTGAAAGTACGTGCTCTCATTCACTGATAATTGTAAGTCGCTCAACAAATCTTCTAATTCTGTGTCCTTGAACGATGTTTGTTGGCGCATAAGTCTCAGAATTTGGGGGTTTTTGTTGAGAAACAGAGCACACTCGAATAGCGTGAATGTGATATCACTGGAGGTCCGATTGGTTGGTTTGAATCTTTTGAGCTGCTGAACGTGTTTTGGTACTGATTCGGAGTTTACTCTGATTCTTCTTTGGGTGTTAAGGTTAAATTTTGAATTACTGAACAGAATTTTTAGACTAGCTAATTCTTCGCTTATTATGAGGAAATAAGCGATCAAAACCATATTGTTTACAGGTATGGTGAGTTTTTTTGTTTTAGTTATGATTTCGATAATACGAGATAAACTGCAATTGCGATCCGAAACTCTGAGGTGTGCTAGTAGGCGTGAAATGTGTTTATCAAAAAGTTGACTGCCGACATGTGTGTCTAATAATTCTATAAGTTGTTGCTCATTCATAGAATCAATCAAGCTAAAGAGCTCGTCTAGATTTTTTTCTGTGAGTTGATAACTTGAATCAGCCTTTAGCCAGTAAAGAAGTGTTTTTATGATTTTTTCTTGTGAATAAGACCATCCATATAAGGACAGTCGGCCATTGCCATTAAGCAGAAAATGTATGGCTACATCTGTGTTGTAATGTGAATTGGGTTGGAAATAGTCCATCAGCAAAGAGGGTGAAGGTGATCTTTCACTCTTGTCACTTTTAGCTGATTTTGTGTTAAATAACAGGTGCTCCTTTTTGTGTAAGAGTAAAGAGTCAGTTAATATGGCGTTTCGGTAAGTTTCGAAAGTATGGTTATTGACCATTTGAACGATAAACTGAAAGCAGATTCGTTTGTGTTTAATGCTGGTTGCAGTATTAGTTATAATACTGTTGAGCTGAGCTGCAAGCGTGGTCAGAGTCAGGTGCAGTTTTCCAAAATTAGCCAGTAGTTTTTGGAAGTCCTCGATCGAGCATGACAAGAAATGTTGAAAATCGAGTTTACTAATGATCCTATTTAAAGCTGCTTGCGCATTTGATTTTATCCATTCTATCTCTTGATTGTTTTGTTCTGTTTTTTTATCTTTAAAAATCACTAAATCTGTGTAATTTTTCAAAATTTCGATAGCGGGGTGGTGGGGTTTGATATTCTTGATAAAGATATCCAATGTTTCCGCATAAGAATCAAACTCTCTTGGGTAAAGCATTTCTTGACTACTTGTTTCTCTGACAGTAAATGTGTTGGCAATGAGCGAAACAAGAAACGCTGATTCTGCAGCGGTGTTGCCGTAGGTTTCTTGAAATTTATTTTCATATTTACTATTAATTAGCGCCTTTAGTAGATGCAATCTGCTAAACATGACCGCGTATGAGAGAACGGGGATAGTACTATTTATTTCAAACTGAGCGAAAAAGCTACTATAAACGGCTAAGTGATTAACCGAAACCGTAGAAGGATTTGCGTTTGATGATAACTCATCCCGGTTTATGGCGTAAGTCAATGTATCGAACCAAACAGAATCACATATAATTCTAAATAAAAGATGAGCGGGGAAGCTTAAGTCCGCCTTGTCAATTTTCAATATGACTTCAGCGACTCCCGAGATCCTTGTGTTATTTATGAGTCTGAATATCTCATCATGTGGCTTATCACTCTGTAATAATTCGTTGAGCGATTTTATAATTGCTAGGTGATTGGGTGATTTCTTATCAAGCAGTTTGTAGGCAAGATCTTTCTTGATTGATGATAGAAATGATACGACAACTGAATCTGATTTGGGGTCATGTGAGAGTGTGTCAAATATCAGATTTAATTCACAGAAAAGATGATTGAATGTTTCATTAACCTTTTCAAATGCGTTGTTCACGTAGCGTCTGTAGTCGCATAATTTTGTAATTAAGCCGCCACTGATCTTTTTTTCAAAATTTTTTCCGTCAATTTTAGGAAGCGAGGATACCCACTGATAATAGTGGTTGATTCGTTCGTTTCCTTTGAGCATTTTTGAATGCCTGGTTCCTGGATCAAGTGCATCCCAATACAATTCTAAAACCGATGCTGCTTCAGAACTAGGACTGAGATAATAAGCCCCATTTTTTATCAGCAAAGTGGTGATGTTGCGCAAGCACTCAGCATGGTCGGCATCATGGGAAGTATCAAAAATAAACAGTATGGATAGTAATGGGAGAGATGTTACCGTGAGCGCTGTGTCTGTCGTAAGAAATGTTGGCGTTGATGCAATAAAGTCAGCTTTCTCGTTGTCGGTAAGAACGTAGTTAGGGTTTGCGCCAGTGCGTGGATCTCCAATGAGGTACTCTAAATGCTCCTTATTTTTGTGGCGCAAAGTCATTGCGCGAACAAGAATCTGGCTTAATATGTTGCGATCAAAAGGCGTGTAATTCTTGGCCTGACATTTTTTTATAAAGGCGATGACATTTTCAAAGTTATCTTTAATTTTTCTATAATTGGACGTCGATCGGAGCAGTGTTATCAATGGATGCTCCTCTTCATAGTCTGTCGATATCTGCAGTGATGAAATGGCATCACAGTTTTTAAAAGCATCTGCTCCTATAACTTTCGATGAATATAAGCAGGCGAAATTGGTGTCATCTTTTATGCCGCTATCAATAAGGAATCGTTTAACCGCAATTTTCTCTTGAGAAAAGCACCAGAATATATTTTTTTTAAGATCAATATACGGTTTGCTACCCCATTTCGCGTTGAGTAAGCGAACAGGCAAGCTGTCTTCATTATCTTCGTGAGACAGCATCGAGTATATTAACGCACGTTGCCAAAGTTTCTCATTGGGGGTTTGATTCTCAAGCGAAAAAATATTTTCATTAATCCACTCATCAGTCTCACGTTTAAATAACTTGATAACTGAGTAAGCCTGTTCAATATTTGTTTCTGTGGTTTCTTTTAATCGTTGTATGGTGATGTAGAGAAAAGAAAAAAATGTCGATGCGTTAACACTTTTACTTAATGATTCAAATAACATACTTAGTGCACCTGTCACAGACTCTCTATTCGTGTGATTAATGCGATCAGGAATGATGCAATTTGTCATGAACTGTAGCGTGTCTGAAAAAGACGCTTGATGGATGAAACGCGATATGTCATCCTTCTGCAACGTGATTATTTCGTCGATGCGTTCTGGTGGCAAACTGTGGAGATTGAATTGAAAAAAATTATTTTTTCGTGATTCATAAGATTGACTGACATCTTTGGGTGTCAGTTTGCTGAGAAGTTTGATGTAGTAGCGAATGTGATAAGGCTGTTTGTCATTTGGGATGTCATAATGATTTGTTATACTTGATAGCGGTATGTTCCATCGTTGGCGTATGGCGTGGCAGTCCATGAGTAAATCCATGGATTCTTCATGTATGTTACGTTCCAGCACGCTGATGAGCATGAGGAGGGCTGTGCTCGTTTGGTTATTAGGACTGTTGACTCTATCAAGAGTACTGGTTATTGTCTTTCGTATATCTTTTGTGAGTTCGTGACTGGGGTGGTTTGTTTGCGTATCGACGATGAGTTGCATGAGTTTCTGCGTCTCTGGAATTAAAATGTGCTCGCAGTCTTGGCTGATGCATCGCTCGCTTTGAGTAAAATTGTCAGCGCTTGCCATCCGCTTTGTTTTGTCCAGTTGACTTTGCTTGATGACGTTGATTTTATTGATCAGTGACAGCAGGCCATAGAATGAACCAGGTGAACTTGTGCTTGTTTGTTCAAGGATTTGCAGAAGATGAATTCGTTCTTTGTTATGGCGTGCGAAATGAATAAAGCTCTGCACATTTATGGTATCAAACACGATAGAGCTATTGAGACTGGTGAGTGTGCTTAAAAAAGAGTCATCCCATTCCTTGTTACACTTTATGAACAAGGTGACTAGTTGCATTGATTCTGCTTTTGATGCGTCATTGATGTTGTGTTTGTAATAACTCTCGATAGCTGCTTTAAGTTGTTTTTGATAAGCCATGTTGCCTTTCTCCTGGATGTTAATTTTCATAACTATCACCGTTATTACAGTCTGTCAATTTGTTCGTTTTTTTTATTAATTAAGTATTAAATACTCTTTTTTATGTTCTTCAATAGATTTATTTTTCCACTTATGCGTTTTTGACCTCTCAGGTCTGATTTGCGATGTGGATCTAATGCTTGCGCTTGTTTAAGCCATGATGTTGTATATGACGTTTTTTTTGATGATGAGGTGAATTTATTTCGATTGCCAGAGTTGTGATGGGTTTTTCTCTTGTTCCGGCCTGCATCATTTACACTGATATCGGTGTCTACTGGTCAACAAGTATCAGCTTGTTCAAGGTGGTTTATATCACAGGAAGATAAAACTCATCATGATCTGAATCCTGATCTCTAGAGTTAGCTCTAATTCGAGATTCGTTGTTGTCCTCATATGTTAATAGCGCTCTGTGATGCTGGTTTAACATTCTCATCATTGATGCGATTGAATATTCTTCGTCATATCCATTTATGCTGAATGAGTTTGTCGGTGACACTTCATCCTCTGTTTGTTCAAACAAACCTATCATGCTAGTTATAAGATAACCGGACAACAAGGCTACGTGATTCATTGCCGAGGGATGACACGTCTGTGTGTAGTAGTTGTTTGTGTGTTTTATGTCTGCATCATCACGCTGTCTTTGGTGGGTTGAATTATTCTGATCTTCGAGTTTTATTTTCTCCACTCTAGCTCGAGTTTGCATACCACGTATTTGTGCTTGCAGTAGTGAGAATCCATTTTTCATGGTTATGAACTCGTCTCTGGGCTTTTTACTCCGATACGCTGCTTGAAGTAGACTGAGTTGTTTGATGATGTGTTTTTCGCCTATGTCATCGTCAAGGTAAATAAATTGATTCATGTAAATTAATGCGTTATCAATATAGGTTCTAATATTCGCTTGCATTAACTTTCCTCGCGGGCAAAAATGCTTATCAACCACGAAGTTTTGATTGGCTGTGATTGTTAATATGTGAACAAGCATGTCCTCTTTACTGGGTAGCTTGCCTAACGCAATACCTTGCATCAAACATTGCGAGGCCAGTGTCTCTATAGTTTTATCTGCTCGAGTGAGTTTTGATTTTGACGATCGGCGACAAAAGTCATCGAACAGCTTGCGAGTTCGTCCTTCAATACAGTTGCCGCCGTACAGTAAATCAAAATAATGTTTCAGTTCATCTTCGCTCTGATAAAATAAAAAGGCATTAACCACGGTATTAACGATGCCGCAGAGTGCATCCATGCGTTTATCACAATTTTTGTATTCTTCGGAGTGAAATGGAACGTTATCCAGATTATCGGGAGTTTGTATTGAAACTAATTGTGAGTATCTAGCTAATGACTCAGCGTAATTAATTACTGATCGGCAGGCTTCGATAACTTCCA
>CACHNP010000061.1 GCA_902581285.1 uncultured Gammaproteobacteria bacterium
AATGATGTTATCGTCATTGTGTATTGCGATTACCTGATTAAAAACATAAACACAGCATTTCCACCTTGGAAAGCCATGCCAAGACAAAACAGACTTAGAAAGTGAGTTACACGCCAGCACTGGCAATTGTCACGTCAGATATTGCAAGCGCACCTGATTTAAGTGAAGCATCGCGTTGAGAGCCGGTTAGATGGGGTTCCTCAGCGACAGTAATTTTTACATCCACACGCATGACATTTTCAACGTCAACAGGGGTACGACAAACCGGGCAAGTACAGTCTAATTGATCTGAAATGCATGCTGCACGCCAACTTTCAATTTGCTTTAATGAAAAGCGATGCCCACATTCAGATGCTTCAACAGGATCCTCTATCTGATTCCATGGCAGTTGTGTAAATGGCTCTACCTCACACTCCTGTTCTTCAGGTCTCATTACCCGTACAATTTCAATATCTGAAACACTCTCTGGGCGTTGCCTTCGTGGGCAACAAAATAATGTAAGCCGTTGAGCATGATGATACAATCGATAACCAGACACAGCACACGATTTCCCCAATGCGGCCGCCTGTTCCGTTATACACCGAGGATTGATCCACGGTGACATTTTTAAACATGTAAGCACACTCATCATTACACCACAGATAATACTGGCTATTGCACCTAGGCTCGCAAACTGACACCCAATGACCGCATCTGTTACATCACCACTGAAATCAGAGTGAAATAGAAGCCCCGCTACAATTAAACTGGTCAGCGGCCAAGCGATCAATGGCAGGATCATGTACGCAGCACCACCTTGATCTGAACAAAACGAATTGATGCAAGAACAGCTGATAATATAAAGAACCGAAACCAGGTACGAATACGACAAAGGACTTGGCGCATTCAGTTTTAATGCACTGATACAAAGGCCAGCAGTCTGAGTATCGCCAAACAAAGACACAACACCTGCACCAATGGCCACTTGTATCATCGGCAAAGAAACATAACCCAATACAGCACCAACAGTACCCACAGTAAAACCACAACATTGTAAGCAGTCTTCAGAACAAATCAAGCAACAATCAACCATTCTATCCTCACTTTTTTGTGATAATTTTATCACAGTCACACCATGAATTCACTAAATTGATATGTACCACAAGACAGTATGATGAATAAACTTATATCTTTTTCAAAAAACTGTTAAATTAATACTCACACCACAAAAAAGGATTAACAATGCTCATCGATAATTTATAAAAATGCGCATTCAAATAAATTCATTGATTATTTTTTCTTATTCCGCTTCATTCACATTAGACAATAAATATTATCAAACTTTAACTATCCACACTTCGATCATTCACTCTATCATTTTCAAGGCCTGGATTGCTTCGGCTCACGCCCTCGCAATGACGAGAGAGACAGTAATCACGGGACAGGTTGCAATGACAAAAAAAAAGTAAAACACCTGTGAAAGTCTCCGCTTTATTAGTAAACATAAAAATACAAAAGAAGCTCCGTCATTGCGAGGAGCAACAGCGACGACGCAATCCAATAAATCATCAAAGTATACGCATGTTTGAATGCCACCAGCGGTTTACATAATGACAAATAAGAGAAATGAAACCTTGCTTTAAGAACTGGATTGCTTCGGCTCACGCTCTCGCAATGACGAGAAAAACTAACGCTCTCGCAATGACGGGAGAGGTTACAACGGCGGGACAGGTTGCAACGACGGGACAGAAGTTATCAACTGATCCGGATCTATATCAGCGCGACACACCGGACAAGAACAGGTTTGCCCTTGAGACACGAGTGAGGACCTCCAGAGCTTAAATTTCTCTAATGAAAATTGATGACCACATGGAACCTGAACAAGATCTTTTATTACTGATACCGGCTGTTGAGTAAAGATCTCTAGCTCTATTGATGGATTCTGTTGCGGATGCATAGTTACCGATACAGTATCATTATTCACAGCTTCCCTTAATGGGCAGCAATATAATTTAAGCTGTTGCCAATTTTTCAACACCCCTTTATAAACAGACAGACGAGCCTGCGCAAAAGAACAACTCCTCTTCATTTTCATAAGTGGATCTGATATCAAGCGCCCTGCAAACAATAACATGATCGAACATATGATTGTAGCCAAACCAGCAAACTGACACGATAGCACGGCTCCACTATCTTCACCTCCAAATACCACAGCAGCCAATAAGGCACTCGTGACAGGCCATGCTGCTACCAATGAGAAAGCGAGATAATCCCTACAGTCGTCCTCTTGTGAGCTCTCATCATAATCTGAAGATGAAGGAGGAGCAATACACCAACAACACACCATATAAAACAGAATACTCGGATACGCATACATCAGGGGACTGCGACTTTGTGTCACGTTCAGTGCACTGACGCATAAAGCCGAATCCTCATTAGAAAATAAATAAAATACACCCGCCCCCACAGCCACCTGTATTATCGGTGCCAAAAAATAGCTCGAAATACCTAGCGCAATGCCACAACCACTGAGCCCCCTACCACCATGTTCATATTGATCTTCACTCATGCAAACAAGCATCTCAGGCTCCTTTTTTACACATGCTATCATACCCCCGAGGTCACTGACAAACCGAAAACATAACAACCAAACTCAGTCTCTGTATTGATTAAGACTAAAATAATTTCCAAGTCATAAAACAGTGTTCAGCTGCTTTATTTTTCGGCATAATAAATCTCTGTTGTATTTTTCTCATTCAAGGACACATGATTATGACAAAACCGACTATTATCTACACCCATACAGACGAAGCACCGGCCCTAGCCACAGCCTCTTTTTTACCGATTGTACAAGCCTTTACCTCAGTCGCTGAAGTTCAAATAGAAACCAAAGACATCTCCTTAGCCGGGCGAATTTTGGCGAATTTCGCCGATCACCTCACGATAGAACAGCGTCAGAGTGACGCTTTAGCCGAATTGGGGCATTTAGCGAAAACACCACAAGCCAATATTATTAAGCTCCCCAACATCAGTGCTTCTGTTCCTCAATTGAAAGCCGCCATTACTGAGCTGCAGATACAAGGATACAACATACCAAACTACCCCGAAAATCCGCAATCAGACAGCGAGACTCAAATCAAACAAACCTACGCCAAAGTCTTAGGTAGCGCAGTGAATCCAGTCTTGCGTGAGGGCAACTCCGATAGGCGTGTCGCTCAGCCAGTAAAAGCATACGCAAAAAAACACCCACATAGCATGGGAGCGTGGTCTTCTGATTCTCAAACGCATGTGGCTCATATGCAACAAGGCGACTTTTATTCCAGTGAACAATCTTATGTTACCCCCGATGCAACCGATGTGAAAATCGTATTACAAACCAACGAAGGCGATTCTATCATTTTAAAACAAGGCATCAAATTGCAGGCCGATGAAATCATCGACGCCGCCGTCATGAGTAAAACAGAACTGCGAGCCTACCTTACACGTGAAATAGATGATGCTAAGCAAAAAGACTTACTTCTTTCTCTGCATATGAAAGCCACCATGATGAAAGTATCTGACCCGGTTATTTTTGGGCATGCGGTGAGCGTGTATTTTAAATCTGTCTTCGACAAACACCAAACCACATTCAATGAGCTGGGCATTAACCCCAATAACGGACTCGGAGATGTCTATGCAAAAATACAAGCTCTTTCAGACGACAAACAAACTGAAATAGAAGCCGACATTCAAGCGGTATACACTACCAATCCTTCGTTAGCGATGGTCGATTCCGATAAAGGCATCACCAACTTACACGTACCCAGCGATATCATTATCGACGCCTCCATGCCAGCGGCGATACGTGCCTCCGGAAAAATGTGGGGCCCTAACGGTGAGCTACACGACACCAAAGCACTAATCCCAGACCGCTGTTACGCCGGCATTTACCAAGAGACGATTGCCTTTTGCCAGCAACACGGCGCTTTTGACGTTAGCACCATGGGCAACGTTGCTAATGTTGGGCTCATGGCACAAAAGGCCGAAGAATATGGCTCGCACGATAAAACGTTTATCGTTCCCCACACAGGTACTGTCAAAGTCATCAACAGCAATGAGGATATCGTCATGCAGCACGAAGTTCAAAGCGGTGACATCTGGCGCATGTGCCAAACCAAAGACGAGCCCATTCGTGACTGGGTCAAACTGGGCATCACGCGTGCCAAGGCAACCGGCAACCCCGCCATCTTCTGGCTTAATCCAGAACGCGCCCACGACGCCAACCTCATTCAAAAAGTAAACCAATATTTAGAGGATCTCGATACAGAAGGCTTGGATATTCGAATCCTTGCGCCACGTGAAGCGATGCGAGCCACCCTGGAGCGCGTTAAAAACGGCGAAGACACCATCTCAGTCACAGGCAATGTACTAAGAGATTACCTCACCGATTTGTTTCCCATATTAGAACTGGGCACCAGTGCAAAAATGCTGTCGATTGTCCCCCTACTCGCCGGTGGCGGCTTATACGAAACTGGCGCCGGTGGATCGGCCCCGAAACACGTACAACAGTTCTTGCATGAAGGACACCTACGTTGGGATTCACTCGGTGAGTTTTTAGCACTGGCCGTTTCATTAGAGGATTTAGGCCACAAGTACCAAAACAAAAAAGCGACTATCTTGGCCGCAGCACTTAATCAAGCAAATAGCCAGTTTCTTAATGAGAACAAATCGCCCTCTCGCAAGGTCAATGAGTTAGACAATCGTGGTAGTCACTTTTATCTTGCCATGTACTGGGCTCAAGCATTAGCAGCGCAAACAGATGATTTGGATCTGCAAGCGCACTTTACGCCACTGGCAAACGCGTTAACCACAAACGAAAATACGATTATTGAAGAGCTCAATGCAGCACAAGGAAAATCGATGGACATTGAAGGCTATTATCACCCAAATAAACAAAAAGTGAGTGCCCTGATGCGACCGAGTGAGACTCTCAATAACGCACTGCTACTCGCTATGCGCGCTCAAACAGTGAGTGCCAACCCGTAAATTACCGTCATGCACTTATGAAAAAGCCCAGATTCCTGGGCTTTTTTTTTAAAACAGGCGACATTGTTAGTTAAACCGTTTCAGAACACCAACCTAACTGGATCAACTTTAGATTAGAGCAAAAAAATATCGAATCAATCAAACTGAACATGTTTAAACAGGACTATAAGCACCGCCACTATCATTTTGATCATTATTGTGTTCAGTATGTTCACTAAAAAAGGCCCACATCTTCTCACAAAGGCTCTTTTTTCGATTCTTGGGTAGCGGTATCACACGAATTCCCGGGAGCGTAATCCTTTTATCCAAATAAGAGTTTGGTACTGTTGCCTCTAATAAATGCCCGGCAGCACCAATTGTATTTGAGTTTGAACCTTTTTTACTAATTAGCGCTAACTTATTAACACACAGAGAGATATTTTGCAGGACTGACCAAGTTTTAACTACCGACCCAAGATTTTTTCTCGTGGTATCAATGACGTTTTGTTGAAAATCGACTCTATCAATCAAATCCGACGCCCAATGACAAAACATGGCCATGACAGTAAGAACAAGAATGAAGAGTGTGCCAGCAACAAAGATATCATGACGACTATTGGCAGCTAAACTCGAAGACAGCTCAGACTGTGCTTGACCCGCCAAAGTCTCATTTCTCAACACCGCGGACAGAACTGTTTTTAAGTCAGTGATCTCTTGCTGTTGCAAAGTCATGGAGCGTAATAACTGAGCGATATTTTCTTTTAGTGCAGCAATCACAGACTGTTGTGATGATACCTTATCAGATAAATTAGCCACAAGCTGAGACATCACCGATTGCGCCACGGATTGGTTCTTTAACCAAGCGTCCATTGAACTGAGATCATTTGAAAATGGCGCAATACACGAATCCCAACCTCGAAGATCACAATTGTAAGTGGCTTTCATATTTCCCCCTAGATTTGATTAATTATTTATTCAATGACAAAGTTTTTCGGTAATATTTTAACCAACTGGCGACAGATGTCAAGTTAACAGTCCGGCAAAAGATTAACAAAGAATTAAAAGAATACGCATTGATTTTTTCAACTCGCCCCAAATGCTTGACTATCAAAACAAGCAAAAAATAAGAATTGATTACCAGAACGTGGTAACAACATCAAAGCTAGTCAGCGTACGACGTAGTAATTTTCAATCATCGTCGACTTGAGCTCAGTCTTCAATCAGATCAATGAACACATCGCTTTAACACATGCCGGATACGCAAGCCTTAAACAAGAACACAACAACTTACTTGTGCCAATTGAACCAAACTATCGATTCCGTAAAGCCGTCACTGTTAATTAAGCTGACGATAATTAAGGAGATAAAAACAAGTTATCGATAAGTTTAATAGACTTATCAAGTTTATCTAACTCCTTTCTCCTTTGTGAGTCAAGCACACCTGAGTGGCTATGCGTTGTAAAAGCATCATCATTGTAAAATGTACTCACTTTACTTTTCGCTGAATTTAGCGCCTTATTAATTGTTTTATGATCCCATCTACGTAATGGTTTTTTTAAAAAACTCAAGA
>CACHNP010000062.1 GCA_902581285.1 uncultured Gammaproteobacteria bacterium
TATGTGCCGTCAACGCTGTGTGATGATGGGGATCCAGCTGATGTATTGGTTTTAACGCCAGCCACAGTACAAGCTGGCAGCATGATTCGTTGCCGTGCTATCGGTATGCTTCCAATGACCGACGAAAGTGGTGAGGATAATAAAATATTAGCCGTACCAATTGATAAAGTCTGTGCTGAATACACTCATATTCGTGAGCTTGCTGATGTGTCTGAGATCGTTTTAAAGCGAATACAGCACTTTTTTAATCGTTACAAAGAACTAGAACCTTCAAAATGGGTCAAAGTGGGTGAATGGCAAGAGCGGCCAGCGGCTGAGGCTGAATTGTTAGCTAGCGTAAAAAATTACCAATCTGAGCCTGTTACCTCTTAACCTTTTTTGCTTGGTTTTTAACACAATAGGTGAGTCATTGAAAAAGATTAATGGTTACTTGTTACTATTTTTAGGCCTGTTGCATGTTGCTGTTGGTGTGGTTGGCGGTTGGTCACAATTCGTTTCAATAGCTGATTACGGTATATGGAATGCACTGATACAGCATTCGCAAACGGTTTGTATGAAAACATTAGGGTGTTTACAGCTTAATGGCACTTGGTGGTTTGTTGCTTGGGGGTTGATGTTGATTCTATTCGGGTTGTTGTGCACTTGGGTTGAAGTGATATTGAATCAAACTGTTCCAGCTTTCATTGCATGGTTGTTGTTTTTAATCTGCAGTGTATGCGCGATATTAATGCCGGCTTCTGGTTTTTGGTTGGTAATGATTGTGGCACTGAATATGGTTTTATGCGCTAGAAAAAAACACGTGGAATAAAAAAATACAACTTAAAAAGAAAAGACAGCTCGGGCTGTCTTTTTTTATGTCCGAGATAGAAATAGTTGCAATAAAACGTTATCATTCATGGTTGAATATCAATAGCCTGAATTATTGGCTCTTGTCTAAACAGGAGAGAATGCGTATGTTGTGGAAGAATCAACTGGATGGTTTATCTGATTTATTATCGATGGATTCTGCGTACACGCGGGAAGAGGAATCTGTTGTTGCTGACTTGAATAATCAGGTTACTTTTTTCACCGAGGAGCACGAAGCTATTCGATCTTTGGCTCGAGAGTTAACTGAAAAAACTCGACTCTCTGAATCATCAAAAAAAGGCATGGCCAGCTTGGTTCATCACTATGATCTGTCAACAGAAGAGGGCATAGTCTTGATGTGTGTGGCTGAAGCGCTATTACGTATTCCGGATGTGGCGACTGAAAAGTTGCTAATTGCAGACAAATTGAGCTCGGGTGATTGGCAAAAACACCTTGGGCAAGGTGGTTCTAACTTTGTTAATTTGACAACTTGGGGTCTCTCGGTCAGCGGTAAAATCTTATCGACCCCGGACTCAACCAATCGTTTTAAATCCATCTGGCACAAGATGATCAAAAAAACCAGTGAAGGGGTGATTCGCCAAGCGGTACGTAAAACGATTAAGTGGATGAGTGAAGAGTTTGTGCTTGGTCGTCACATTGATGAGGCATTGAAGCGTGGTCGAGAATGTAAAAAACAAGGGTACACGTTTTCTTTTGACATGCTTGGTGAGGCAGCCATGACAGCGGAAGATGCCGAACGCTATTTTTTAACTTACGCTGATGCGATTGAAAAATTGGCGCGTCACATCGATACTGATAGCACGATTTTTCAACGCCCGGGTATTTCGGTTAAACTGTCGGCGTTGTATCCACGTTATGAATTTACACACCAAGAGGTGGCGGTCCCTGAGTTGGTGGTGCGTTTGAAGCAATTGGCTTTGCGTGCTCGCGATCTGAATATTGCCTTGACGGTGGATGCGGAAGAGGCTGATCGGTTGGAAATGTCGTTACGAATTTTTAAAGCGGTGTATGCTGATCCTGAATTTGCTCACTGGGAAGGATTGGGGTTGGCGGTGCAGGCATACCAAAAAAGATCTCGTGAGGTTTGTTTGTGGTTGGTTGAGCTGGCTAAGCAGTGCGGTAAACGAATACAGGTTCGGTTAGTTAAGGGTGCGTATTGGGACACTGAAATAAAGCGGGCACAAATGCAAGGATGGGATGACTACCCTGTTTTTACTCGTAAAGAAGCAACGGACGTGAATTATTTGTCCTGCGCACAAATACTGTTATCAGCACAAAACGTCATTTACCCCAAATTTGCGACCCATAATGCTTATACGGTGGCTGCTCTATTAACGCTGATCGAGAAAAAGGGTTTTTCGAAGCAATTTGAGTTTCAGAACTTACAAGGTATGGGGAAGAGTTTGCATGAACAAATAATCAAAGAGGGTATTCCGTGTCGTATTTATGCGCCGGTTGGTTCGCATAAGGAATTATTGCCTTATTTAGTTCGTCGTTTACTTGAAAATGGTGCGAATACCTCATTTGTGAATTTGATTGGAAAAGAGGGGGTGTCAATTGATGAAATTATTGATAATCCAGTTGAAAAATTGGCAAAACTGAAGTCAAAACGCCATGATCAAATACAATTGCCTCGTGACATTTTTCCTGGTCGCATTAATTCTGCTGGCACCAATTTCACCCAATTTAGCCTACTTGAAAAACTACAAAAAAAGCACGATGAATGCAGTTTGTCTCAGTATTCTGCTGGATTTAAGCAAGCTGGTAATAGCGCAATACCAGCGGCCGCTTTAACCGTTTCTTCTCCGGCTGCGCGCTCCAAAAAAATAGGGGACGTGTTATTTTCCTCTTTAAACGATGTGGCGGTGGCATTTGAGAATGCAGTTGAGGCTCAATCGGATTGGCAAGCCAAGGCGCTCGATGAGCGGGCTCGTGTGTGTGAAAATATTGCTGACCAACTGGAAAGTCATCAGTCTGAGTTATTGTACTTATTGCAGCTTGAAGCAGGTAAAACGCTGGTTGACAGCATAGATGAAATCAGAGAAGCGGTGGACTTTTGTCGTTATTATGCTCAGCAGGCAAGGCGAGTGTGCGCGCCAACCGAATTCACTGGTTACACCGGTGAGAAAGATGAGATGACGTTAGTTGGGCGTGGTGTGGTTGTCTGTATCAGTCCGTGGAATTTTCCGGTGGCTATTTTTACCGGGCAGGTCGTGGCTGCTTTGGTTGTTGGTAATGCGGTGATTGCGAAACCGGCTGAGCAAACCAACTTGTTGGCTTCGCGGGTGGTCGAGTTAATGTATGACGCTGGGGTGCCGCGTGCGGTTTTATCCTTGTTGTTAGGTACCGGTGAGGAAATTGGTCAAGCGGTGATTAAACACCCGGAGGTGTCTGCGGTGATGTTTACTGGCTCAACGCAAACTGCGCAATTAATCCAGCGAGAGCTGGCGTTAAAGAACGGACCAATTACTCCTTTGATTGCAGAAACGGGTGGTATTAATGCCATGATTGCCGACTCATCCGCTTTGCTTGAGCAACTGACTCGCGATGTGGTTCGTTCGGCTTTTGGTAGCGCAGGGCAGCGTTGCTCGGCTTTGCGTTTGTTGATAGTGCAAGAGGATATCGCTGATGCTGCAATAGAAATGATAACGGGAGCGATGGCTTTGTTGAACGTTGATGATCCTTTGTATATGCACACCGATGTGGGGCCCGTTATTGATGAGTCCTCGCAGTGTATGATACGGGATTACGTTGTTGGTCTACAAAAAAAGGCGAATTTAATTTTTTCTACTGATGTGCCGAAACACCTTGATGGTCATTACGTCGCGCCATCCTTGTTTGAAATTTCAGACATTCGTTTGTTAGAAAAAGAAGTATTTGGGCCGGTGTTACATGTTTATCGTTTTAAGCGCGCAGATTTGCTTGCGGTTGTTGAGCAAGTTAATCAGCTGGGATACGGTTTAACATTCGGCATACACAGCCGAATTAATTCCACGATAGATGAGGTGACATCACGTATTAAAGTTGGAAATGTCTATGTTAATCGCAATACCGTTGGCGCGGTGGTCGGTTTGCAGCCATTCGGAGGTTGTCGTCTATCTGGTACTGGTCCGAAGGCAGGTGGTCCTCATTACCTTCCACGTCTATGCTATGAAAAAGTGGTTAGCACAGACACCACGGCTGCAGGCGGTAATACGTCTTTAATGGTAATGGAGTCAAAAGAACTGAGTGAAGTTTAACCCTCAGGTCATAGTCGCTCGCTTTTCTGGTTAGTGGTTATGTTGGTTTGGTTTTTTGTGTTTTATTGATGGGCTGGGTCGCATGGAGTTTCGGTCTTGAAATTGTTACACTGGGGTGGTTTATTTGGTTGTTGTTTTATTCTTTTTTTAGATTGAACTGCATACTATCTACTAACAAGGAGTTGCTGTGTCTGAGTTAACGGATTTAACCATGCTTTACTGGGTGGGTTCTCGTGCGGAGTCAACGTTGCAATTCGTTGGTGATGCAGAAAAAAAATTGATCAAATCAGTTCATCATTGTTTTTGGGTGTGGGTTAAGTCTGAAGCAGGTCAAGCTACGGATGCATTGATTACCGCATTATCATCTGTGTTACCTGACGTTACTCTTACAGATTCGCAGGCTGTTTTGGGGCGTCAGACTTACTGGCTATTGCCTCGCAAAGGAACGGTTTCTCCGTGGGCTTCTAAAGCGTTAGATATTGTGCATCGCTGTGGCCTGACTGATGTGGTTCGGCTTGAACGGGGCTGTGTTTTTGAATTGCACTCACAGCCAGAGTTTGGTTTTAATCAGATTCACGATCCTTTGACTCAGTGCACGATTAATGAAATGGATCAGTTTCATCAACACTTTTCTTTCGGTAAAGTGGCGCCAGCTGAGGTTTACCCCATCTTACAGCGGGGTCGATCGTTATTGGAAAACCTAAATCAGCAACACGGTTGGGCGTTGTCTGAGTCTGAATTAGATTATTTAATGGCGCTCTATAAACGGTTGAATCGAAACCCAACTGACGTTGAATTGATGATGTTTTCTCAGGTTAACTCGGAGCATTGTCGGCATAAAATTTTCAATGCAGAGTGGGTCATTAACGGTCATAAGCAATCAAAGACCTTGTTTGACTTAATCAAAACAACTTACCATGCCAACCCTGAGTCTGTTCGTGTGGCTTATCACGATAATTCCGCGGTGATGTATGCGCACCAGCAGGGGCAGTTGTTTACGGTTGATCAAGAGACGTGTGTTTATGGATACAAGACAGAGCGATTGAATACCGTCTTCAAAGTTGAGACGCATAATCACCCCACGGCGATTTCTCCTTTTCCTGGCGCCGCCACGGGCAGTGGTGGTGAAATTCGTGATGAAGCCGCAACCGGGCGTGGTGCAACTCCGAAAGCGGGATTGTGTGGTTTTTCGGTGTCTCAGTTACGTTTACCGAACATGCCTCAGCCGTGGGAGAAGGTGCTGCCGGTGCACCATGGTATTGCTGATGGATTGCGGATTATGTTGGAAGGGCCGATAGGTGCTGCTGCATTTAATAACGAATTTGGTCGTCCTAATATTCTAGGTTATTTTAGAACATTTTTAGTTGAACACCAGTCGCAGGCTGGGTTGGAGTTTCGTGGTTATCACAAACCCATTATGATAGCGGGTGGCGTGGGGGTTATTCGAGATGAATCAATTGAAAAAAAGGTATTACCTGAGGGTACGCCTTTGGTTGTCTTGGGCGGTCCTGCTTTTGCAATCGGTTTGGGTGGTGGTTCCGCGTCATCCAGAACAAATCAAGCTGATAATGAAAGTATCGATTTTTCCTCGGTACAGCGTGCTAACCCAGAGATGCAGCGACGATGTCAAGAAGTCATAAATGCTTGTTGGACACTCGGTGAGAATAATCCAATATTGAGTATTCATGATGTGGGTGCTGGTGGCTTGTCAAATGCATTGCCCGAATTAATCGCAAAAACGGGCGGTGATATTGCACTTGATTCAATTCCATGTGCGGATCGCACACTCACACCGATGGAAATATGGTGCAATGAATCACAAGAACGTTATGTTATCGCGTTAGATCCTAATCGCATGGCCTATTTTGAATCGGTGTGTCAGCGTGAGCGTTGTCCGATGGCGGTGGTTGGGTACGCAAATGCGTCTGGTGAGTTTACCCTAAAAAAACAGGGCGATAAAAAGCCGGTTGTTGCTATAAGTTGCGCTGATTTATTTGAAAAGATGCCGCAAATGACGCGGCAATCTGGCTTGCCTCAGAATCGAAACCCATTTTTTGATGAAACGAAAATATCTTTGCAAGATGCAATTAAATTAGTTCTGCAGTTACCTGTTGTGGCAAGCAAGCGTTT
>CACHNP010000063.1 GCA_902581285.1 uncultured Gammaproteobacteria bacterium
AGATTTACAGCCTCTATTAAATGACACAAGATTTGATAAGAACACAGTCACAGAAAATGGCGACTCTTGGCTTTATCTTGCTATGCGTGACTCAATAAAGCGTTGTAATCGTGAATCCTTCAATCGTGATGATGACGGCCTTTCGCTCTTCATAAAGGATAAGAAAAATGAATTGCTAAAGTTTTTACTGAGCTCAGAGGCTTTTCTCAAGCATTATAACAAAGTCCAATTTGATACTTACATTGAGCTGGCGAAAAATAAAAAATGCGATAGTGAGGTGATTACTTTACTTGAGAGAGCTCAAGAAATTTCAGCTGAAAAATAGGTATAGGAACAGGCGATAATTTGACTCAATATGAAACATAAAGCAAGAGCCTATAATAAAGTTAATCTCAAATAAGTTTCAATAATAAAAAGTGTTGATTTGTTGGATTTTTGCTAAGCGGAGTGGCCTTTTTAAAATCACTATCACAAAATACAATTCAATATTTTTTATTGAGTTTGTTCAAAAGGGCGGTAATAAAAATTTAGTCGACCTGTTAAGACAAAAAAAAAGGGGTTGGCATCTGGGGAGTTTGAGAGCATAGATCATTTGTAATTACTATTCTTTGACTTCATTTATATTGTGGTTGCTAGCCTTCAGTTGACATGAACCCTGTAAACCGGCTGTAGAAACCAGTATTAACTCGCGTTTTTTCATAACATGCCCCCATCAACCTAATATTATAATCACCAATTCTTAGTGATACTATAGTAAAAGTTAGCAATTTTTCCACCACAAATCTTATTTAACTTATTGATTTTTCGATAGTGTCGCGTTTTTTTTGTTAATATCGGCTCGGATCAAGACTGCTTTTTTTCTAAAATAAAATTGACTTGCTTGTTTTTTGTACTACACTCCTTTCGGGTATTACTATTTGAGAGGTTGGAATGCGAGAAATTTTTTCTATTATTGCTGTTTTTTCTTCACTAGTTATTTTATTGGCCATATTTTTTTATCTACTCAATTCGATACCAAGATTTTTTAGGAACCGCAAACTATTTGGCGAAATTAAAAAATACATTGATAATGCTGATAAAGACAATATTAATAAAGTCATGAATTATGAAAAGCCAGCTCCAAATCAACACCAGGAAATGATAGAGAATTTTACAGGCCCGGCTTTGTATTATGCTGTTGTATTTGGAGAGGACAAGATTATAAAATTTTTATTGGAAAGTGATTTGACAGATGTTAACTCAACCAGCCAATGGCAGATTGTGGATGTGAATACGGATAAAGAAGAAGGCAAGATCCAATCAAGTCCCTTTGCGGCTGTTATTTATTGTGATTCCAAGTTGAGTGATACTAGTGCTAGTAGTGCTAATATCGTCAAGCTATTTCTGGATAGATCGGATTTGATTATAGATAGAACCTGTTATGAGGCTATCATCGTTTATTCATTTAAGTGCGATTCTTTTTTAGATTTACAGCCTATATTAAATGACACAAGATTTGATAAGAACACAGTCACAGAAAGTGGCGACTCTTGGCTTTATCTTGCTATGATTGACTCACTATGGCGCTGTAATCGTGAAGTCTTCAATCGTGATGATGACGGCCTTTCGCTCTTCATAAAGCATAAGAAAAATGAATTGCTAAAGTTTTTACTGAGCTCAGAGGCATTTCTCAAGCATTATAACAAAGCTCAATTTGATACTTACATTGAGCTGGCGAAAAATAAAAAATGCGACAGTGAGGTGATTACTTTACTTGAGAGGGCTCAAGAAATTTCAGCTGAAAAATTGGCATCTGGGGAGTTAAAGAATGATGATAAAAATACTAACGCTCAGCCGGCACCTCCTAGTATTGAACTTCGTGGTCAAGTAATAAATCAGTTCCCTGACAGCAACTTTGAGGTGATGTTAGAAAACAAGTATAAGATACTCTGTCACGCATCAGGGAAGATCAGATCACATGAATCTGATATTAAAATAGGTCAATTCGTCTTAGTTGAGATGTCACCATACGATTTGAAAAAGGGAAGAATTGTGAGTGTGTTAGAATAAAAATGACATGGTACTCGAAACGCCATCTGGTTATTTTATAGCCAGATCTTCTATTTAAAAAATCAAACTTAACTTTATTGCAGTGGCAGATCGAGACTCTTTGGTATCAATTAGTCAATTTAATTGGCCCTTAGTAAAGAAAGCCTGTCTATGTTAGACTTTAGCCATTTTTAATAGCGAGGAAAAATGAATGCGTAGTGAAGTAGGCTCGGTCAAAATTGAGAAACTATCCCACGAGGGGCGTGGTGTGTGTCATGTGGATGGTAAAGTTACGTTTGTGGATGGGGCATTACCGAGTGAGACAGTCACCCTGAAATACAAAAAAAGAAGAAAACAATTAGATGAGGCTGAGGTTGACGAGGTGCTAACGGCCAGTTCTGACCGTATGGAGCCACGTTGCGAGTATTTTGGTTACTGCGGTGGGTGTCGCTTGCAGCACATGTCTGAGTCGTTACAAGTGAATTTTAAACAACATGCTTTAATCGAACTGTTGGGAAAAGAGGGCGTTGTTTTCGATCATGTTATGCCGCCATTGACCAGTAACAGTTACGGTTATCGCAGTAAAGCACGCTTAAGTGTTCGGCATGTCATAAAGAAAGAAAAAGTCTGTGTTGGATTTCGTGAGCGCAATCCTCGTTACGTAGCAGACATGGATCATTGTCACACAATAACGCCAGCTATAAGTGAGCAACTATCCCCTTTGTCTATGTTAATTAGATCCATGGATGCTATTAATAACATCCCTCAAATTGAAGTCGCTTGCGGTGACAAACAGCAGGCGCTTATTGTTAGGCATTTAGAGCCATTATCGAATGGTGATGTTGATAAATTAAGAGGGTATGCAAAAAAAACGAAAATAAAAATATTCTTACAACCAAAAGGTCTCGATACTATTCACCTACTGCACAGCGAGGATAATTCTCCCTTGTTGCAATATGAGCTTCCTGATCAAGCGGTTGAGTTATTATTCATGCCTCAAATGTTCACCCAGGTTAATCATGATATCAATCGAAAAATGATGACTCAAGCGTTACAGCTATTACAACTCACATCAAACGACAGTGTTCTGGATCTCTTTTGTGGGATCGGAAATTTTACCCTACCAATTGCGAAACAAGCTAAAGAAGTGGTTGGCGTTGAGCTCGACGACAGTGCCATTCAGCGAGCGAAGTTAAATGCAGTGCATAATAACATTAATAATGCCACGTTTCATGTCGGGAACTTATTTGAGCCGGATCTGCACGCGCCATACTTTCAGCGCCAATTCAACAAACTGGTTCTAGACCCGCCTCGAGCTGGCGCTAAAGAAATCATTGAGTATGTTCATAAATGGAATCCGATCGACATCTTGTATGTGTCTTGTAATCCTGCCACCTTGGCACGAGATGCTCGTTGTTTACAAGATAAAGGTTATCGTTTAAAGCAGGTCGGGATCATGGATATGTTTCCGCATACGAAACATGTTGAGTCAATGGCGCTATTTACAAGAGATACCATTGAGATCAATGGGTAGGCTAATGTCAGAATCAAATTACGTGTTTATTGTTGGTTAATACAAACAATTAACACTCAATTTTAGTTAATCGTTAAAGATGGGGGGAGTAACGTGATGCAAGAAAAAGATCAAATTAAAGATCAGATTGCAGTGACGTCACATGGTGAGCAACAGCAAGATGATTCTCGATTCACTGATAATGTGGCATCCTTCAATTCATTTCAGCAAGTCCTTGGGCCGTATGCTATCAGCTTCGCGTTGATTGATTCCATTCGGTGTGTTATGAGAGCGATGGCACTTGAGTCGCAAATTTACTTCAATAATGATTATTTCTTTCTTGCACAGATAGCAGTCAGCATTATTGTGACGAGTTTTAATTTATCATCATTTATTGGCTTAACTGCAGTGCGCCCTTTTTTTCACTCAGCTAATTCAATGTTATCACCCTATGGTACCACTTACGCATTATTTGCATCGGCAGCTATCATTGGTAAGGCTTGCAACCCGAACTTGTTATTAGAATTTTCTCTTGCTTATACCATAGCCCAATTACTTACCTCTATTATTGCATGCGTGGTTAAAAAATTGTTTCAATTCTGTCAGAATACCAGTGCAAGTAAAAACGAATACAGTTTGCTCCCTGATTCGGATTCTATTTCGGTTATGTCGCAAATCGAAGAAATTGGAGCAGTTTATGGAATTACGTTTGCTTTAATAGCGACACTAAATTTGAGCGTGTCGATGCTGGCCAATCAAGTTTCCATGAATCATCTTCAGATTGCTTTTCAGATTGGTATTCCGTCTGCTGTTCTGTTACTGCGAGTGGCTAATTGCGCTCAATCAGCAACAAATAAGACGCGTGACAATCTAATTTTAGATGAGAGTACTGAGATAAATAAGAAGAAGCTCGGTGTTTTATAATGATTTGTATTATGGCGCATTGCATTTTATACTATTATCTATTGCACAAAATAAGGGTATAACATGAGCCATCAATCAATTGCTATCATCGGCGCTGGGATGAGTGGTTTGTCGTTAGCTCGAATGTTAGAGCCTAACTTTGATGTGACATTGTTTGAAAAGGCGCGTGGACCAGGAGGGCGACTCGCTTCACGTCGACACCATGATATGCGCTTTGATTTTGGTGTGCCGTTTTTTCGTATTAGGACAAATGAATTCAATCAATTTTTACAGCCTTATCTTCAGCAAGGGATTATTCAACCATGGTTCGCACGATTTGCTGAGATTGCGAATGATGAAATTATAAGAGAGTTAGAGTGGGGAGACCACCCAGAGCACTGGGTGGGTGCTCCAAGCATGAATGCCTTAGCTAAATCTATCGCTGCCGGGTTGAATATTCAAACCCAACAAAAAATAGAAAAAATAAATCGAGTTAAAGACGGTTGGCAACTCATAAGCTGCGATCATAATGATCTTGGAACATTTGATTGGGTAGTTAGCACAGCGCCTTCACAGCAATCGGCCTTGCTCCTGCCTTCGCAGTTTAACTACCTCAATGAGATTCAGTCCATTCAAATGGTGGGCTGTTACGCCTTAATGCTCGAATTGGAAGATTCATTTGAGCACCCTTGGGATGTGGCGCATATTTCGGGTTCCGATTTGAGCTGGATTTCGATCAACAGCACTAAGCCTGATCGTGTTAACACGCCTTGTGTTGTTGCATTATCCACTAATCGCTGGGCCGAAGAAAATATGGAGCTAGAGTTAGACCAAGTTAAATCGCATTTAGTGAATCAGCTGCAATTGTATCTTGATATCCGTGAGTACAACCATATTGACTGTCATCGTTGGCGCTTTGCTAATATCCAGAAACAACAAGGCCTTCGATCCTATGTCGATAAGAAGCATCAATTGGTCGCATGTGGCGATTGGTGCATACGTGGCTTTGTTGAAAATGCATTCCTCAGTGCACGTGATGCCGCGTCTCAAATTTTACAGGCTTGAGTAAACAAGTCCGTATCCAGTTTATTGCTACACGCTAAAATGGTGCGTCATGTCTAATTTGAACTTCTAAATACGCTTTTTTGGAATTGATTACACAAGCCTAACCTCTTTCGGGAACTATCTCTAAGTCACTGTTTTGAAGTCAAATAATAAGCTTGTCTCGCATCTTGATTTTCAAAAAAAATGTTCTATATTAACTTTAAGATTGCACAATAAAAGAAGGTGAAAAGGATCTTTTAGATAAAATAAAACGCGTTTTTAATGAGGGGAATTGACTATGAAGCAAAAGCTGAAACAACTTGTTTTGATCATATTTACACTTGTATTAAGCTGTGGTTTATACGCTAATGGTGATGTGCCAGACGATTGCAAGTATAAAAATAAGTATGACGTCTTACAAAAAATTCACAATAAATCTGGAGTTTATAGAAATCTTTGCCCATATTGGAAGAGAAATCGCGATGCGGCACTGGCAGCGGTGCGGCTAAATGGTATGGCTCTTCAATACACCGTTCAATTTAAAGA
>CACHNP010000064.1 GCA_902581285.1 uncultured Gammaproteobacteria bacterium
AATGAATCGAGGGAAAAAGTGTCTTGTTCTTGTTTGGAAAAGTTGTATTTTTGTGCGCATTTTTCCGCTAGCATGCCCATGGATTGGTTTTCATTGTAAGCGTCCTCTAGTCCATCGTGCATGAGGTGGTCAATCGCTATTTGGTGGCCTAACCTGTAACCGGCCCTGGCTTTGGGTAGCAGGTAGGGTGCTTGGCTCATGTTTTCCATGCCGCCGGCAACGATGAAGTTTTGTTGCTGGCTGACTAGACTGTCATAAGCCTGAATAATGGTTTGCATTCCGGAGCCGCACATTTTATTGATGGTGGTACAAGTTGCGCTGATGGGCAGTCCTGCACCTAAGCTAGCTTGCCTTGCTGGTGCCTGGCCTAAGCCCGCTGATAAAACGCAGCCCATGAAAACTTGATCAATGTGCTGCGGCTGGATTGATAAGTTACTAAACAACCCTTTAATGGCGATACTGCCTAATTCGGTTGCCTTGACTGAGGCGAGGCTCCCTTGAAAATCGCCGATGGGTGTTCGTTGTGCAGCCAGAATTACAACAGGGTCATTGGCGGTCATGTCATTCCTTATGTTAACATAGTCCATCATCATAATAGGGGCTGTCAAAAAGAGTTGCAACTGATAAATTGAACTTATGCTGCGCTTGTTTTGGTAATGAAATCAGATATGATAAGAGGTGTTTTGTTCTCTCTCATGGTCTGCTATTTTTTTAGGGGAAGGTTCTGGTGTTTTATGCGGTTATCAGGCGGGTATTATTTTGTTTTCCAACTGAGTTAAGTCATGGTTTTGTCTTGACCATATTGAAATGGTGGTTTAAATGCCCATTGTTCTTCCGCTATGCAAATAAGCGGGTTGTTACCAAGCCGTTGCAAGTCGCCGGTCTGACTGTTCGTAACCCAGTTGGTTTAGCCGGTGGCTTTGATAAAAATGGCGATTACATCGATGCTTTGTTTGGTTTGGGTTTTGGCTTTATTGAATTAGGTACTGTAACGCCGCTAGCCCAGGCTGGAAACCCCAAGCCTCGATTGTTTCGTTTGTCGAGTCACGAAGCTTTAATCAATCGCATGGGGTTTAATAATAAAGGCGTGGATTACTTAGTAAGAAAGTTAAAAACCCCCCGCTTGAGCCAAGGTGTGATAGGGGTAAATGTTGGTAAAAATAAAGCGACACCAAATGAGAATGCGGCAGATGACTATAAGACTTGCATTACAAAAGTGTATCCTTATGCTGATTATATCACGGTCAATATTTCATCGCCCAATACGCCGGGCTTACGTGATTTGCAACGAGCAGACGAATTGGGTTTGTTGCTGAAAGAATTGAACGACTGCCGGCAACAGTTGATCAAGCAGCATCAAAAGCGATTGCCTTTTTTTCTTAAAATTACAGTTGATGTTAATAATGATGAACTTAGTTTGATTGTGGATCAGGTTAAGCGTTATCAATTTGACGGCATCATATCAAGCAACACAACATTGGATCGCGCTTCGGTTAGAGGACACTGCCATGCTGACGAACAGGGTGGGCTATCTGGTAAGCCTTTGACGCGACCGTCTGCGTTACAAATGCATCGCTTAGCTGAATTAGCGGCAGATAAATTGAGTTTAATCGGGGTAGGCGGTATCTCGTCTATAGAAGATGCTTTGGAGCAAAAAAAAGCGGGTGCTTGTTGTGTGCAAATATACAGCAGCCTGATATTCCGTGGGCCGGGCGTAATAGCTAAAATTGCGAAAGGTTTCTTTGGCTGACCTAAGTGGTGCCCAGGGGCGGAATCGAACCACCGACACGAGGATTTTCAGTCCACTGCTCTACCGACTGAGCTACCTGGGCATAAGAGTTCCCATTAAACCTGTTATCAGCGCTTGCGTCAAGTTTTTTTGTTGAGCATATTTTACCGGGCCTAACAGATCACCTGTTGTCTAATTATTCCGATTGGTTGTAACCTGGTGGTTTGGTTTCAATGTCTTGGAATAAAAACGATTGCATTTCGTCTTGTAAAAATTGCCGTGATTTTGGCTCTAATAAGTTTAAGCGGTACTCGTTAATTAACATGGTTTGATGACTTAACCATTGTTGCCATGCTTGCTCGGAAATCTGGTTTAAAATCTTTTCTCCTAATGCGCCGGGTATGGGTTGTTCTTCTAAAGCAGGCAAATCTTTCTTGAGTTTTACGCAGTATAATGTTTTTTTATTCATCCCTAGTTCTCCTTTTATTTGTCTGTGCTAAGCCTTGGTGTGTGCGTTTAATTTTTTAAGCAATTTGGTAATGGGGGCAGGAATCCCGCCTGGAAGATGTTTGTTATTATAAACCCAGGCATACTTGTCGCCATCCAATGTTGGGACGGTTGCTTTGATGCTCATGACTGTTGGGTTAATAACTAAATCATAGTGGCTGAATTGATGCTCTATGGTGCTGAGTTCATGGTAACGTGCTTGTTTGATTTGTAAAGTTTTACGCCATTTTTGTTTTAGTGATGCTATTGATTTGTGTTCAGGTAGACTCCAGAGACCTCCCCAAATACCATCGCTGTTTCTTTTTTCCAAAAGAATACCGCCATCTTTTTTTTGGATAACCATCATCGCGAGAGTTTCCTTGCGTCGTGTGGTTGCTTTTGGTTTTTTTGCGGGATAAATCGATTGGGCGTTATTTTTGTTTGCTGCGCAGTCACCATTAAACGGGCACTTTGGACATATTGGCTGAGTTCGGGTGCAGATGGTCGCGCCCAGGTCCATGATCGCTTGGTTGTAGGCTTTGATTTCCTTCTGTGGCGTGCATTGAGTTGCGATATCCCACAACTGATCAAGTACTTTTTTTTGCCCGTACCAGCCATCTATCATGAAATAGCGAGTCAGGACACGTTTGACATTCCCGTCAAGAATAACTGCTGGTATGTCATAAGCAAACGATGCAATAGCACCGGCCGTTGAGCGGCCTATTCCAGGCAGAGTGCTCAGTTTTTCAACTGTTTTTGGGAACCTTCCTCTGTGTTCTATATGAATAATTTGTGCTGTTTTATGGCAGTTTCTCGCGCGGGCATAATAGCCCAAGCCCGACCAATGTAACAAGACATCATCAATATTCGCAGTTGCGAGTTTTTTGATCGATGGGAATCGTTTAATAAATGCCTTGTAATATGGGATGGCGGTCTTGACTTGGGTTTGCTGGAGCATGATTTCGGAAATCCACACTCGATAGGCAGTTTGATTTTGTTGCCAAGGTAGGTTGTGTCGGCCGTGTTTGTGATACCAGGGAATCAGATTGTCTGCCAGTGGATGTGTCATAGAGGTTTCAATTAGGTATGAGCTGTTGTTTTCTTGCCACATGGCTCAATACCAGTGACAATACGTGTGGGTATGATATATTTATTGGCTTTTTAATTGCAACAGAAAAAGTGAGTTACTAACATGGTGAGCAAAAAACGCCCAATCAAGAGTTACGTTCTAAGGCAAGGACGCATGACGGCTAAGCAGCGTCATGGTTTGGATCAGCTCTGGGGACAGTACGGGGTAGAGTTGCAGTCAGGGCAACGCTTGAAAACACAGCAGCTTTTCCCAAGCGCGCAGCCGCTGGTGTTGGAAATTGGGTTTGGCATGGGGGAGTCCTTACTCAGAGCGGCTATGCGTGACCCACAACGTAATTATTTGGGGATTGAAGTTCATCGACCAGGTGTTGGTAGTTTGCTTAATGAGATTAAAGAGGCAGGTATCACCAACCTTAGAGTCATCTGTCACGATGCCGTCGAGGTGTTGTCTGATTATCTTCCGGATGAAGTGATTGAGGAATGTTGGATTTTATTCCCAGACCCTTGGCATAAAAAAAAGCACCACAAGCGCCGCCTCATTACCAGCGAATTCTTAACTTTGCTTGCAAAAAAAATACGAAATAAGGGTGTGTTGCATGTCGCAACTGACTGGGAAGATTACGCACATTGGTGCATGGATTTATTAAAAGAACACGCCAGTTTCACCAACTCCGAGGCTGGTGATGGCTTTTCTAACTTCAATGAGTTCAGGGGGACGACTAAATTCGAGCGGCGAGGGTTAAGCTTGGGGCACGGTATTTGGGATATCCGATTCATTCGCAATAAGGCGTGATAGCCTTGTCCGTTTCTGGCGTTGGGCACGCATTTGTGTTAGCTTGAAGTGGGTTTAAATAATGTTATAATGGAGTGTGCTTTGATCTTTTTCAGATGGCTATGTGTTTTTTCTTTTGTCTTCGTTTCTGTTGTATCTGCTTCTACCATGAACGGGCTGTACTTTACTGGTGGAGTGGGGTATGGCATGCAAGCGCCTTTTAGTGATTTCGAACACGCCAGTTTTTCAAGCCCTGAGCTGATTAATTCGGGTATCGCCGCGTCCATTGGGATGGGCTATAAGTTTTCCTACTTTTTCGAAACTGAGTTGGATCTACTCAAAGGTGAGGATGTCACCGTGGGGACGAGTAATGATACTGTTATTAACAATAATTATGCTGCTGTGGCATCTGTCCAAGCTGTGCTTCCGTTGACTCAAAAAATTAACTTTGATGCCGGCATTGGCGCTAAATTTAATTATTTTCAGTCAAAAGATGGCTTCACTCTTAAGCAAGGTGACCAACATTATACGGTTAAACCAGGCGATCAGGTGGGGCAAATTGCACCTGAGGTCATGTTAGGCGTAAGCACGCGTGTTGTTGATTCACTTAGGGTGATGGCGATATCTCGTTACGATCTTCAGTACAAAAAATCACCCGAGTCATACTCTTTTCAGTTGGCGCTTCGTTGGCTTGTTTAGATAACACTATTTATGTTATTTGTACTTGGCCGGAAAGATAGGTAGAATAACACTCGTATTTTGATACATTTATTTCAATTTTTTTCAAATAATTAGACTTTTAAGGAAATATCATGTTTGATCTTCGGGAAACACACAATATTGTAATTTTAGCTGCTATTTTAGTTGTTGTTATGCTGTTAGTGCTATGGTTTTTACGTTCTCGTAAAAGTGAATCTACTGGCGTTTCATCATCACAAGGCAATCAGCTTTACGTTGGAAATTTATCTTATCGCGTGCGAGAGCGCCATCTGCGTGATTACTTTTCAGAGTTTGGTGAGATTGAACGCTTAAAAATTATTAAAAACCATGATACCGGCCGTTCAAAAGGGTTTGGTTTTGTGACTTTTGAGTCAGCTGCCTCAGCGCATTCTGCGTTGGAATGTCACGGTCGAGATTACGAAGGGCGATCATTGGTTGTGCGTATGGCAAGACCAAAATAGTTGTAACCTATTGAAAAATTCTCATTTCAGACTAAAAAATGGTAATTTTTTTGTTGAATTGATCATAAAGTGTACTATAATAGGTGTGAGAACCTTGGTTTTTCTGTTCCTGGGCCAACATTTTACTCCAGGAGCTCTATATTCCAATGTTGTGTGCGACCCGTTTGGGAACGCCTTTTACATTCGGTGCGGGATTCCAACTTATTGACGCGGGACCCAGAGAGCAGGTAAACCAAGGTTTATTTTTTTTCTAACTTCTAACTTCCTAAAAAACAGTTATTTTTCCCTTCTTTTGTTGATCTAATTGATTGTCTCTACGTCTTCACATAGAATAGCACTTGGCTATATCACTTGAGTTTTATTACATTTCACGGAGACCATATCATGATCATTAAGCCTAAAATTAGAGGTTTTATTTGCACCGCTGCTCACCCTACTGGCTGTGCAGAATCAGTTAAGCGGCAAGTCAATTATATCAAGCAACAAGGTTCTTTTGCTGGTCCGCAAAAAGCGCTCATCGTTGGTAGCTCAACTGGCTATGGGTTGGCATCTC
>CACHNP010000065.1 GCA_902581285.1 uncultured Gammaproteobacteria bacterium
AGGGACTTGATTGAACCTTACCTTCTTCTTCATCCGTCTCCCAATCCACAATCTGCCATTGGCAGGTTGAGTTAACATCTGTCAAATCACTTTCCAATAAAAATTTCATAATCTTTAATTCTTCAAATATAACGGCATAATACAAAGCAGGGCCTGTAAAATTCTCTATCGTTGACACGACTGCGTTTCTACCACGATTTGTCTTTTTATAATTCATGACTTTATTAATATTGTCTTTATCAGCATTAGCAATGTGTTTTTTAATTTCGCCAAATAGTTTGCGGTTCCTAAAAAAACTTTGTGGTAGTACTATAAGTAAGAACAAAACAAATATGCCAGCAACCCCTAGCGATCCTATTACTATTGAGTTAGGTACAGACATAATCACCCACAATAAAAAAAACATCAGAAATACATAAAATATCTTCATTTACTGGCCCCGGTACAGTTATTAACTTATCGGAATATAGTACAAAAAATAAGCAAGTCAATTTTATTTTAGAAAAAAACCGGTCTTGATCCGCGCCGATATTAACAAAAAAAACGTGACACTATCGAAAAATCAATAAGTTAAATAAGATTTATGGTGGAAAAATTACCAACTTTTACTATAATATCACTAAGAATTGGTGATTTTAATACTAGGTTGATGGGGGCATATTATGAAAAAACGCGAGATAATACTCATTGCAGCGGCGAGTTTACTGATTCCCAGCCTAGTGTCGGCCTACAACTACTGTTACCAAGAAGTCGAAAAACAACAATATGTCGCTGATCCTTTAGTAGCATCCGGGGGGTATTACCAGATTTGGACCGACATGATCAGAGTGCCTTGTGATGCAACTGTGACTTATGATTTTATTACCCCAGCCCCATTAGCTGGCGTCTATTACGAAACCTCAGTCCCAGATCAGTATTATTATCCCGTTAGGTATTATCCTTACTATAATTATGGTTACGGGTATGACTACCTTTATGGTTACGGCTACGGGTATGGTTACGAGCCTGTTTATACCTACGAAACAGAGGCCTGTAACAGTAACGGAAATACCGTGGCCGGGGCTTTAGCAGGTGCAGCATTAGGAAATATCATTGCAGGTGATGATGATGCCACCGCAGGTACCATTGTTGGTGCAATCCTCGGCGGTGGGCTCGCTTCAGCCGCGTCCTGTAACTAGTTGAAAGTATTCTTAGTTAAGCAATCAAATTTAAATTTAAACAGTATGTTACAAGTGGATGTAGCCCAGTGAATAAATTTACTAGAAAAAGGGATTTTTTAGACTATAATTTGATTGAAAAACAGATTCGTTATCAAAAGAAGTTAACTAAGGGGGCAAGTATGCATAAGACAAAACAAATCATTTCATCCGCTTTGATGGCTGTCGGTATGTTAACAACAGTCACGTTTGCAGAAGATACTAGTGGCTCGAATGAACCAAGTACCATAGTGGAGTACCCATCCAGTAAGCATCTGAAAGTACAATACATCAGGCGAGTAGACATTAATCCTGGTTTTATTCGACAAACCTACGGGGCTAATTCACCACTAAATTTTTACCCCGGTGACAAAGGATACACCAAGTAAAGAATGCAATTCAAATGTTGTAGACCGACATTACACTAAGTGATTTTTCTTAGCGAGTATGTATAATTCATGGCGATGCTCAATACCTAACTTTCTTTTTAAGTTAGCAATACGTGATTCAACGGTTTTAAATGACACATGCAATTCACGCGCAATTTGCTTACTGGTAAGCAACTTCAGCATCAGTAATATACAGTCAAACTCGGGCTTTCTAATGTATATTCCGCCTAAGTTTCCATACATAAACACATCACCATGACGCTTACCCTTTAACACACCAGGTGGGGTTTGTAATGACTTAGCTAGCAATTTTCTTGATCTATTTGTTATAAACTTGTCTTTAGGTCCAGACAAATTTGCGCCGTGTCTGATATAGCTCAATATACTGTGACGCATCTCTGCGTTTTGTATGATCATATCTTTAATATCAAGCTTGTTATCACTGCTACTCAACGAAATATGCTCGTGAAAATGTTCATTGTGCTTCAGAACCATAGTGACACCTTGCTGTTTATGATCACATTGGAATTCACAATAGTTTAAAAAATCTTTAGAACAATAACGGCTCATATCAACCACACTTGTTTGGTCAACAACGTCAATCGGGTAAAGTGAATTCTCATCAGAGAGGAACCTGTCCAATCGTTTTCGGTTCGATGTCATCCACTCTATGCAATCATCAGAATAGCGTGCGTATGTCATGTAATCGATATTAAACTTTGAATGCAAAAAATGCATTGTTTTTTCTAATGGCGATACGTTATTTGCAGTGTAAATCATTGAAATCCCCTTACATTGTGTTTATTATTTATACTTGATACAAAGATACTCGATAAATAAATACTGATAAATCGGGAAAAACCCTGAATTTGTTATTTAATTTTACTTTAATATTAGAGAGGGGGAACGAGAACGGCTCCACTCGATCAATCACGACTTAAGCTAAAATATACCGCAGTCAAAGTAATGAAAACGCCCTGCGGGATAGGTGTGGTTTAATCAGCCAAATCAAAATCAATTTTTCGCTGATCCATATCGACATTGGCGACTAAAACCATCAACTGGTCACCAATTCGATACCGTTGACCTGTGCGCTTGCCAACCAACGTTAATAATGACTCATCAAAGTGATAGTAATCGTTTTTCAGTGCGGTTATGTGAACCAACCCTTGCACATACAAGTCATCTAGCTCAACAAAAACACCAAAGTTAGTTACCTCAACAATGGTTCCACTGTACGTGTTGCCGACTTTATCTTGCATGAAGTCACACTTTAATCGATCCATGGCGTCACGCGTTGCCTTTTCAGCATTCCGCTCCATTGATGAACATTGTGTGGAAGCGGATTCCATTTCACTTTTGGTATACGCAAAACCTGACTCGGAATCAGCATTCAGTAAGTGCTTAAGTGTTCTATGCACAATTAAATCGGGGTAACGTCGAATAGGTGAAGTGAAATGCAAATAGTCATCGTAACCCAAACCAAAGTGCCCTCTGTTTTCATAATGGTATACAGCTTGTTGCTGAGTACGTAAAACCATACGTTGTAATAGGTTTGTCTCTGTTTGTTGACCTATTTGATGCAGCAAAGTCGAGAACTCTTTTGTTGTTGGTTCGGTTGTGCTTGGTATTTTCAATGAGAATAATTTCAAGAAATCATTTAAGTGTTCAATCTTTGATGAATCGGGACAATCATGAACGCGATACAAGCAAGGTAGCTTTGACTTGTTAATGTGCCTGGCAACGGCAACATTAGCTAGCAGCATACACTCTTCTATCATGCGGTGTGCGTCATTTCTGGGGCTCACACGTATTGCCTCAATACGCTCTTCCTCATTAAACACCACCATCGGCTCAGGAAGATCGAAATCCAAGCAACCGCGATCTTGTCGTCGATCCAGAAGTAACAAAAAAAGTTGGTGTAAATGCGACAAGTGAGAATGTGTTTTTGAGAAATCGCTTTGCTTTAACAACTCACCTACTTCCTCGTAAGTATGACGCGCTTTTGATTGTATTATTGCATTAAAGAATCGGGTTGATTCGATAGCCCCGTTTTCACTTAAATGAATCTCTGCAACCATGGCATAGCGATCAACGTTCGGACGCAATGAACACAAGTCGTTGCTCAATTTTTCTGGCAACATAGGAATAACACGACCAGGAAAATAAACCGATGTCGCCCTCTCTATCGCTTCAGCATCTAAAGCCGTTCCAACACGAACGTAATGAGCCACATCAGCAATCGCAACCATCAATTTCCAGCCTTTATCTTTCGGCTCACAATAAACAGCATCGTCGAAATCTCGTGCATCCGCGCCATCAATCGTGACAAAATGAACATCTCTGCAATCGACCCTGTCATCTGACAGAACAATAGAGGGGTCGATGGCCTTAACTTCCTCTACCAGCTCATCAGGCCAGTCGACTCGCAAATTAAAATTATTTATCGACAGCTCAATCTCCATTCCTGGATCACAAGTGTGACCAAGAACCTGTACCACCATACCAATCGGTGATCGTCTTCGACTCGGCTGTTGAAGAATTTCAACCCGAACATAATCGCCAGGAGCGGCTGTGAGCGTGTCCGACTTATCAATGATTACATCCAGTGCACAATTCTTATGATCAGGCTGAACGTAGTAATGATCGTTATCTTGGCATAGCTTACCCACTAAAAAAGTCGTTCGTCTTTCAAGCACATCGACTAAACGGCCCTCTAGCCGTTGTGAACGCCCTTTGATTTTTTTAACTTGGATTAAAACGCGATCATTACTGAATAAAGAACACATGTCTCTTTGCGGTAAAAAAACATCCGGGCCTGGTTGATCAGTAATCACAAAGCCATAACCGTCTTTATGCCCCAAAACAGTACCTGCTAGCAACTCCAGGTGATTCACTAATGCCAGTTTCCCACGCCTATTTTTATGCACCTGGCCGTCTCGCAACATGGCTTTAAGACGAAAATTGAAAACTTTTTCTTTTTCACTTGAGTTGACACCAAGCGCCTTACACAAGTGAGTGAACGTCACCGGTGTTTCAGATTGCTTTAAGTAATCCAATACATGCTCACGCGACGGCACTGCGACGCCGTATTTTTTTTTCTCGCGTTTTGAGTGAGGGTCTTTTTTATCAAAGCGTTTTACCACAAGCCTACCTATTGTATCTAATCAAACGTAATTGTAGCATATAATGTAATAATATAGGTTAATATTCAAAATAAAACGCACAAAAACATCAACAAATAAGCAGCGCACTCAGGAAAAGTGATAATATTTAACCAAATGTACTAGAAAGAAAAATATCAATTGCCCATGACTCTTTTTTTTTCTATGATAACGATTCAATAACAGTTTGAGCCCCGGTAGCTCAGTTGGATAGAGCGATCCCCTCCTAAGGGATAGGCCAGGGGTTCGAATCCTCTCCGGGGCAATGTCTTCAATGTAACAAAAGGTCAATCACATGACAGAATACCGCCTCGAATCCGACAGTATGGGTAGCATCAAAGTTCCTAACCATTTTTACTACGGCGCCCAATCCGCTCGTTCACTGATCAACTTTGCTATTGGCAGAGAAACCATGGCGCCTGAACTCATTCGCGCTATGGGGATTTTAAAAAAAGCTGCTGCTTTGACAAACTTCGAATTAGGTAAACTGGATGAAAAGAGAACGCAGTTAATTAGCCAGGCTGCAGATGAAGTCATTGCAAATAAATTGGATGAGCATTTTCCCCTCAGTGTCTGGCAAACAGGCTCTGGGACTCAAACCAACATGAACACAAACGAGGTTATTTCAAATAGAGCAATCGAAATCGCCGGTGGCTCTTTGGGCAGTAAAGACCCCGTCCATCCAAATGATCATGTTAACATGTCTCAATCGTCTAATGACACCTTTCCAACCGCGATGCATATCGCAGCAGTGGAAATGGCGCAATTCAATCTTCTACCAGCATTACGAGAAATGCATGACTGCCTTGAAGAAAAACAACAAGCGTTTCATGATGTAGCTAAAATAGGTAGAACCCACTTACAAGATGCCGTGCCACTGACGTTAGGTCAAGAATTCTCTGGTTATGTTTCTCAGCTCAACGCCAATATTGCAGCCATAGAGGAAACATTGCCTCACTTGTACAGATT
>CACHNP010000066.1 GCA_902581285.1 uncultured Gammaproteobacteria bacterium
CTGGTCGAAAAAATGCTCAGAAGAATTGGGATTAAAGAGATTCATCATGATGCTCTAGAATCAACAGTGACTTCGATACTCAGTCCTAGATCACTTATCTCTCTATCAAAAGCTGTAAGAAACCCAACGAAATGGATCAACGATGTGAAAGAAAAATACGAAATAAATGCAGTGGTAGATCAGGCAATCACAGACGATGATATAGACAAAGAGATACACAGCTCCATAACCGCAGAACTCATACACACACTTGTATGCTTTCATGCCGCCAAAACGGGAGTTCAAGCCCCATCAATAAACAACTCTATTATAGGCACTGGTGGCAACCCAAGACCGCTTATAGAAAATATAAGAAACTTTCTTAATATAAACCTTGTTAGAACTCATACACTACTGACTGACAAGGAAAAAGAAAAAGCAACAGCAGCCTTGATGATTCAAGAACTATACAGGGGGCGCCCAGGAAGAATCGTTGCAATAGATACAAAAAACAAACATCAACAAGCCGTTATGAACCAAGCATTACTCAGAGAGTTCAGCGCAAGAAAAGTGAAAAATAAAGTAATTGTTGCTGCTGTTCTTGAAAATGTTATTAGTGAAATTATTACTACCCAAGAAACTGCTTTGAAAAACAGAGTTAGTTTAAGAAGTAACTCCCCTAGCAACGCAAGCGATAGCGGAAGCGGAAGCGAGACTGATAGCAATTCCACCGTGAGCGTTAGCGAAAACGAAATAGAATCAGCCGTTAAGCTTCAAGCTTTATTCAGAGGACATCTGGTAAGAAATGAAGCAGAAGCAGAAGCAGAAGCAAAAGAAAAAGCAGCAATTACACTTCAGGCATTTATCAGAGGGCGCACAGTAAGAAGAAGAGTAAGAAGAAGAATAATAAATGAGACAATCAATATAAGAGAAGAAACACAGAAAGACAGCGAAGGTAGGAGTGACCACCTCTTAGAAGTTTTCAATAAGGCGAGCAGTCGCGCGAGAAGAAATTCCATCACGAGAGAATTCATAGGAAACCTGGGTGCGTCAAGTGATGGAGAGGATAAAAGAAATGCAATCGCTCATCTCATTAAAGACAATTCAATAGATCCAGAATACTTTCACTTACTTTATATTCTAGATCTCGAAGACAAACACCCGACTCAAAAACATCTTCTAAAGAAAGAGAACTTAGACTCCATCTTCCCGAAAGATTATGAAAAGGTAAATGCTTTGTATCGTTTAACCAAGTTTGATCATAGAATTAAACTTACGGAAAGGGACAGTGTTGACACTCACGACGAGCAAAGTTGGAAATACTGGTCAGTGAATCAGTCTGATAATGTAGAGGATCGCACCAAAGTCATAAAAACACTAGCTAATCCGCGGTATGCTGAAATAGAGGATCGCGACGAGGTCATAGAAACACTGGTGCAACAACTCATCACAGTTAAAAATGTCGAGTTAATTCCAGAGTTACTGATATTATGCATAAAAGAAAATGACACCACTGCAATAAATACAATCATTGAAGCCATTCAAACACAAGGGATACTAGAGCAAGTAAACGAAGAAACATTGAAATCCTTAAAAGAAAGCCTTGAAAACTACCAAGGATCTGCAGTCACTAAAACATTCCTTTCAGCGATAACAAACGAAATAAACCAACGACCACTAAGAAAAGCTGCAATCAAAATACAAGCGTTTGCCAGAATACTCATGGCAAAAAATACAGTAAAAGGTATAAAAGAAGGTATAAAAGAAAAGGCAGCACAAAACGTAGCAGCCATTTTAATCCAAAAGCACACTAGAACGCATCTTGCACAACAAAAATATAACTCAATAAGTAGAGTGATAAGAAACATTCAAACTAAGTCAGAAGATATTTCTTCACAATCAGAGGAAGAAAAGAAAATGACGAAGCTCCTTATCTTAGTCGCCAATGAGAATGGTAAATTCGAAAATATAACACGCGAACAATGGAAATTTCATGAGGAAGGCATAGCGGGCAATAAACATTTCACATTTCTTACTGGCGATGATACTTCATCACTCCATTACAAGATAATGTATACTAATAGACCATTCGTTCATCCTTTTAGCGAGAAGATAACTGAAAAACAAGAGAAGGCGCAGGCGCCCTCAGAACGTAAGGCACGACGAAGATCATCTACGTATGCTCAATTTAATATGCATAAGACCACACAAGACAAACCGTATAAAGTACTTTTGAGTAAAAAAGAGTTAACTGATGTATTTCCAGAAGGTATTGAAAATAACAAGAAGTTTTTCACGTTTATACTTAGACCACTAAAAAATAAAACAGAGGCATACCCTATAGGGTGCAAAAATTCAAATACTACCAACAATTTTTTTGAAACCACAGATGCAGATGAACATAAACACAACCTCATTTACGAATTCAAAACGCATGAGGAAGCAGAGAAATTCCTAAAAAGCACACAGAAGTGGCTGTCTGACAAGCTAGTAGAAAAGCGAGAAGCAAGAAAAGAATCAAGTTCAAATCCAGGAATGAGAGGGAGTGGGCGGTAAGTAATTAACACCCACGCCAACCCTTAAGCACGGTCGGGGCCTTCAATCTGCGTCCGCTGATCACGGCAACTGAGTTTCCTACCTGAAATCACGGCTTCGCGCGGTGCGATGTTGAAAGGCAACGCACTCACACGCGCCGATTGATCAATCTGCAGAACAAATGCCTCTGATTGCACCCAACAGCGCGAACCAAGTCGAGATCGAAATACCACACGCCTTTTAACATTGGCATTCTGCTGCAGCAACGATAAACAAGAATAGCGAACACCCTGTTGGACCAATTGTTTGTTTATGACTTCGTCAAACCAGGTATAATCTCCCAACGAATATCGCGCCTTCGCATGCTATCGTACTCAGAGTCAATCTTCTCTTGCGCCGCTTTCTCAAGCTCTTTACCGCCCTCAACAGAAGACTTCACTAACTCCTCGAATAAGCGCTGTCGAAACGCGCTATCCGATTGCCTTTGTTCTGACGATCCCGACCCACTTTGTTGACTTTGCTTCTGCTGAAACGGCGTTTCAGAGTCGTCAAACACCAAACGTTCACCCTTCTTTAACCAGGTTGGTGAGTACTTAGGGGAGCTCGATCGCTGTCGGGTGACTCTTTCGCTCGGCCATGGCAGGACTTGCGGACGTTGACTGCGATCATTGATATTATTGACTTGACCAGACGACAAGCAACGAGACCAATGAACTCGACATTTAACCGACAGCGGCCGAGACAGTTCTTGCCGAGACTCGAGCAAGGTTCTGAAATTGATCGTCAACGCATCCACCGGCACAGAAGGCCTCCCCTGCTTGTTGGTGTCTTCCGATTGCAGACGAAAAACCAACAGTCGACACAGTTCAACAAAAATGATATGGGTAAATAATATCGGCGTGTCACTGTGCCAGGTTAATGCAATACGTAAATCACCGCTGCCCTTCTCAATTCGTACATCTTCATGACTCAACTTCCACTCCACTCCCCGCTCAGCGAAAAACACACATTGCTTCACCCCTCGCACTAACGGCGCGAATAGGTTGTAATGTTTAACCAGCGTTGACGCTTGCTCCCAAGACTTGTGAAAACACAATTTCAACCACACGCAAAGCAAGGTGATTTTTTCTCTTGAAGTTAAATTTTTTGGCTCCCTACCCTGGTTCAATTGCACCACCACGCGATTGACTTGGTCCCGCGATAATCGAAAATGCAGCCGCAAGGTTTGCAACAAATACCCCATCACAACCGGCTGCGACACAGTGGATTGTGTTGTTGCAACCCATGGTGAGATCAACGGGTTCCACTTGGATGAAAAAATCCGTTTTCCCATGGTTTGTAACACAGTCAGTAATTGTGGTTGCGCCTTCATACTGGCGTACTGCTGCTCAATCACCCGATAGGCACTGCCACCAGCATGTTGCTTGAACGTATTCAGTAACTTTGGCAACTGTGGTGAATAGGGCTGTCCATCATGACGCTGCAACTTCATATGGGTATAAATAAGATCACGCTCATGTTCTAGTCGCAGACACAATTCACAATCCGTGGCGGTTATGGCAAATTGGGTTTTGTCATCAAAGCACACCTTGATCGGATGAAACAACGCAAAGTAACGTAAAACTTCAAAGCCCACCGCATGCGAAACCGTCACACCTTTCTCAAACACCAACCCAACACCAACCCTCATATTTGCCTCACCTTGTTGATAGCGTTTCATGTGATCAAGTTCCAACAAGAGCTGTTCTTTGGATTTCAACAACGTGTTCGCGTTTGCCGCTAAGACCGGCTCAACCTGACCTACTAGCTCGGGCAAACAGTCCTCCACCATCAATTGCTGCACAGCAATATTGAAGCGTTTCCAATACAACGCTTGCGCTTTGGCAAAATAACTCAGAAAACCAGTCCAATCCGATTGCTCATCAAGCTGCGGGTTCTTCTCGCCACGAAGCAACGACAAGGTATCTAAAGCGGGAAATGTCTGTGCTTTCTCAATCCATTCTCTCGGAATGTCATAATTTAAGGTCACGCAATGTTCCACTGATAACGGTTGGCTCGTGATACTCATCTTCATACTTTATCCCTCTTAAATTTAACTGATTGCGACTCATTGCCCAGAAGGGTATCGAATATCGAGCTCAGAGACAAGTCACACACACAATCAGCGTCACATCGTGCTTTGAGAACCCGTTAACATTAAGTTAAAATTAATATATTGCATCAAAGCCATAAATTAAAATTAACGGATCACATCAAAGCCATGTTGCATTGCACCCATACAGCCGCTCATCTATAATACAGTTAACAATTATCGAAAAACAGGAATCAGCATGACCGCACAAAAACGCAAACCAGCGCAAGAATTTAACCCATCACCCAATAAAAAAAGCAAATCGCACTCAGCAGACATCCGATCCAAAATCGACAGAATCATACATAGCAACAGCGTTCAAAGTGACACGTTAATCCAGTTACTCATCAAACACGGTCATACCTCCTGGCCTGAAAAAGCAGGCTGGACAATGATTCACTATGCGATTTCATCAGCTGCATTTCATGGGCAAACCACTTGCTTAACGGCGCTGCTCGATCGGTACCATAATACACCTTGGCCTGGAAGAGAAGGCTGGTCAATGGTTCACTATGCGATTCAT
>CACHNP010000067.1 GCA_902581285.1 uncultured Gammaproteobacteria bacterium
CCTGTCTGATAAGTTTGTTTGTGAGCACTGAATATAGGTTGAAATTTAATTTTAGATTATCGAAAAAAAACCAGCCATATGGCTGGTCTTAAACATGACTTGTCAGAATAGTTAAAAATGATAAGTGAGGTTCCCTGAAACCACTCCCTCATCAACTATGAGTAGTATGGCGCCTTGATAAGAGATGCCAAGATCTACTTTTTTATTCAATGCATAGGAGAATCCAATCCCATCATAAGGCGTGAATCTCTTTTCATTAAGACTACTTGCTGGTTCTTTTTCGTGGTACTCACCTGCACCCAGCTTAGTGTAGAAGTTAGCTCTATCTCCAATAGGGAATAACCATCTTAGACTGCCACCGTAAAAATCCACATCTTCTCTATCATTATTTGGATCAAAAAAATTCCCATTAAGAGCATCAAGTTCCCAAGCAAAGCGTGGTGATATGAAGTTTCCGATAGTTAATATTGCGGCTTGACTATTATCAAAAGTTGCTGAATTTCTCAACACAGGTAAAAAATTTGCTTTGATACCGACACCCATACTTGCAAACCATCCAGTATGCTGATTTAGCCGTGGGTTTGCCAATGTAAATATTGGTAGCATGCATATGCTTAAGGTCAGTAGAATTTTTTTCATTGTCTTATCCTTGTTAATGAATATACCTTTACATTAGCTCTGATTTATTAAGGACGCAAGATGTGCTCATAATTTTTTCTTGCCATTAAGTGTTACAATTCTTATTTTTTGGGCTCTACCTCATTAATAGATCAAATCCTGCCTGATAAGTTTGTTTGTGGGTTGATGTTAATGAGTCTACCTCGTCTTTTGTAAGACAAAAAGGTAGCATTGCTAGTAATGACTTATGAGAGATATAATATTCAGCTTGTTTTTTAACATTGGGATTGGGGAAATGCCCCCCATATCCGATGAAGCGATCAGTTGAGTCAGCGCAGCTGATATCATTCATGCCGTCACCAATATGTAACACAGAGCCATGTGTTTTTTTGATCTGATCCAAAATTGTTGCTTTGCCTTGGTTTTGGATTAGGACGGATTGTGCATCAAAGCCTGTGTATTGGTTGTTTTTGTCGAAGTAAATATCAACTGCATAACAGTTTTTTTTTGATACGCCTAAATATTCGCCGAATTGAGTGACTGAAGGGTTGTTGCCGGCTGATAAAATATAGAGTGCTTTATTCAGTGATTTAAAGAGTGCAATCACTTCTTGTAACCCAGGTGTGATGTTTGCAATATAAGCTTGAGTCAAAAGATCTGTCTGTGCTCTGTTGGGACGAACCAGTTCTAGTCTTTTATGATACAAATCTTTACTTAATCCGGTTTGTTGCATCGCTTGGTGAGTGAGTTCGTGTACTTCTTGGTGAGTATCATTTAGTTGTGCTAGGTAATCGATACCTTCGATGTGACTTAGGGTTCCATCACAATCAAAACTGATTGCATTAATGGGTGATTGCAGTTGCCATTTCTTGTTAATCATATGGGGCTCTGTGTCTGTTAATGTGTAAAGTTTTAGATGCATTGGTTTTCTGCATTCAACTCAGTGTATACTAAAATCTGATGGTAATACAGGAAGGAATTTTCATGCAAGGCGTGCGCTGGAACTCTAAAGCCGCTTTTATTTTTGCAACTGCAGCAGCGGCGATTGGTCTTGGTAATGTCTGGCGTTTTACGTTTGTGGTTGGTGAGAACGGTGGAGGGGCATTTGTGCTGCTTTATCTGCTGTGTGTGATTGGTTTAGGCCTTCCTCTGATGCTTGCTGAGATTGTTATGGGGCGCCTGCATCGCTCTCACCCAGTTTCGGTTACACAAACATTAGCTATAAACTCGGGTCGCACACGTCGCTGGGGGTGGCTGGGTGTGCTGATGCTATTGAGTAGTTTTCTGATTTTGTCTTACTATGTGGTTATCGTCGGCTGGGTCTTGTATTACGGCTTGCACGCTATATCTCATGGATATACTGGGATGACGGCATCTCTGGCGGAACAAGAATTTAGTTCATTTTCAGTTAATCCTGTTTGGTCTGTCGGTATGACAGCCTTAGTCGTTGTTATGGGTTGCGTCATATTGGCTTTAGGTGTCAAGAAGGGACTTGAAAGGGCGGTCATGTTGATGTTCCCTGTGATGCTGATACTGATGTTAGCGTTGATCGTGTATTCGATATTCAATGCTGATTTTATGCAAGGCTTGGCGTATTTATTCAAGCCTGATTTCAGTAAAATTAACACAGATACGATTCTAAGCGCGTTGGGCCAAGCCTTTTTTAGCTTGAATATTGCAATCGGTGTCACTTGTATGTTCAGTGCTTATCTTCCTAAGGATGTGTCTGTGGTTCGCGCTGCACTTTGGGTCACGTTTGCTGATACCGGGTTTGCACTTTTAGCCGGATTGATAATATTTCCTTTTGTTATCACCTATGGCCTGCCCTTTAAGGCTGGACCAGGTTTGGTCTTTGAAACCTTACCCGTGGCGTTTTCGCATATGGCTGTTGGCCGGGTGGTTGGTATTTTATTTTTCATCATGTTGTTTTTTGCCGCGTTTTCCTCGGTGATTGCTCTTCAGGAGCCAATATTATCTTGGCTAGAAGATCGCTTTAGATTAACCCGGCGACGTGCTGTTTTTACTCTGGGTTTGGCGGTGTTTATTGTGAGCTTGGGGTCAGTGGGTAGTTTTTGTTGGCCGTCGTATTTTACATTTAATGACACCACATTTTTCTCTGCTGTTGATGACTTGACAGCAAAAATACTATTACCTTTTGGCGGAATTCTGTTAGCCTTGTTTGCTGGCCGTGTGTTAAAGCGCTCGGTTATAATCCAGGAATTCGGTTGGTCTGAAAACGATCTCTGGCTGTGTGTGTGGCGTTGGGTCTTACGATGGCTTGCTCCAGTGGTCATTGCAATCATTTTTCTGGATGCGCTTAACGTGTTATAATGCATTCTGGTCTGTGAAACTATTCTTCCTAAGGTTATCTTTATGTTTAGTGTTAATACGCTTAATCCTATTGCTGAAAATGGATTGCAACTTTTAAATTCGGAAAGTTATAAGTTAAATCAAACTGAACAACCGCATGCCTTGCTGTTACGTTCATTTAGCCTTCATGATTATGTTCTACCTGACTCAGTTCAAATTATTGCTCGAGCGGGCGCGGGAACAAATAACATCCCAATTGATACGATGACTGATTGCGGAATCCCTGTGTTGAATACCCCGGGAGCGAATGCAAATGCGGTGAAAGAGCTGGTGCTCACGGGACTGTTGTTGGCATCACGCCACGTTGTCAATGCGTGGGATTTTTGCCGGCAGCTTGAGGGGAGTGAAGAACAGCAGCACCATGCGGTAGAACAGCAAAAAAAACAGTTTGTTGGCGGCGAGTTATTCGGTAAAACACTTGCGGTGATTGGTTTGGGTGCAATTGGCGTTAAAGTTGCCAATAGCGCACGGCAGTTGGGTATGCAGGTGGTTGGTTACGATCCGGCAATGTCAGTTCAGAATGCTTGGCAATTGCGTGCTTCGGTTACACAAGCCGATAGTATTGCAGAAGCGGTCTCCGAAGCCGACTTTGTTACCGTGCATGTGCCGCACTTACCTGCAACGGAAGATTTAATCAATGCTGATATCATGGCTAGCATGCCCAAAGGCGCGGTACTACTGAACTTTGCTCGCAGTCAAATTGTCTCTGCTGTGGCTGTTAAGCATGCTCTGGATACGGGGCACTTGCGCTATTATGTGTGTGATTTTCCATTACCGCATCTAAAACACCATTCCCAAGTGATTTGTTTGCCGCACTTAGGTGCCTCTACCCTCGAAGCGCAAGAAAATTGCGCTATTATGGCGGTAGAGCAAATTAAAGCCTTTTTAGAACACGGGCACATAATCAACTCGGTCAATTTTCCAGCGGTTAAAATGCGTCGCCAGGGAGTGTCTCGGTTAGCCATTGTCAATCGCAACGTACCCAACATGGTCGCACAGATAGCGGCGGTGTTATCTCAGTCGGAGTTAAATATCATTAACATGGTGAATCGATCACGTGAGCAGATCGCATACACTTTACTTGATCTTGAGCAGACACCGTCAGATGCACTAATGAAGCAGCTTAAGTCTCTTGATGGTGTGGTTCGGGTGCGTTTAGTGTGATTGGCTTTAAAAGGTCGTTCTTTGTTGCGCTGTGTAAGTTAGCGGATCGCATTTTTGTATCATACACCAGGAGTAACTGATTCTTGTTGTCCTGATGGCGTGTTAATTTGAGCTTCTTGTTGCTGATTAAAAAACCCCATCGAATTAATACCCATCGATGTTGTTGCGTTGAGAGAGCCTGATAATGGGTTGGAGCCGAAGAAGAAGTTACACCCTGCATTAACAAAAATTGCTAGCGGTGCAATGAGTTTAGTGCCATATTCGCCTGCCCATGCGCAGGCGTAGTACATTCTTTTTATCGGGTTGTGTTTTAACTGCTCACGAAGTTCCTCTAATTTGTCATTATCATCTCTTGATAACAGGTTGAACAGCTTGTTATTCATCTCTCTTTTTATTTCATTTCGTAGTCGCTGTTTATTTTCATCGCTTAATCCATTAATTTTGTTTTCTGTGAAGTCATTTATTTGGTCTTTGAATGCTTGAATTTTGTTGGTGCTGAAGTAGTGTCGATTTTTCTGAATCTTTTTTTCTTTTTCTTTGTTATTGTTAGCGATTAATCGTTGGTTTCGGTTGTTGCTTGAATCCTCGCTAGAGAAACTTTTCAAGAATGTGGGTATTTTTTTGATTGCATTGATTATGTTTGTCCCTATTTTGGGTAGTGCATTAGTCAGTTTAGGTATAACGAGAGCGATGCGGGAAATTTTCATGGTTGCGACCACAGCGGTTGTGGATACCACCCATTGAGTTGCTAATTGTAACGCACCAGGGAAGTTGAAGTTGGCCACTTTTGAGGTGAGTGTGCTAACCAGAGCGCTTTGACTAATAACACTGATAGCGATA
>CACHNP010000068.1 GCA_902581285.1 uncultured Gammaproteobacteria bacterium
ATTTCACTCAGGGATCTAGAGGAAGTAAAGCGCCTCTGGAGGTTATAAAACAATGAGAGATGTTTTGTTAGTTCTTAACACTTACGTTACTTGAGGCCTTGCGCTCTCTTGAGTGTCATTTGTTGTTTCTTTGGCTTATACAATAAAACAATTAGCAAAACTATCTGGTGTCAGTGTTCGCATATTACATTGGTATGATGAGAAAGGGTTATTAAAACCAGTATAAGTTGGCAGCAATAGTAACCGTTATTATGAAGACGAGCTGCTTTTACTGTTGCAGCAAATATTGTTTTTCCGTGAGATGCGGTTCAACTTAAATGATATACAAAATCTATTGACTCGTGATGATTTTGATAAATTACAGGTATTGCCGTCACATAAAAAGATTTTTTTTAAATGATATTGATCCTAAAAAACATTGATTACTACGATTGATAAAATCATTTTACATTTAAGAGGTAAGCAAAAAATGAATAATGAAGCATTGAACAATGACTTTGATAGCACGAGACGAAAAGCTTCATTATCTCGCGATATATTGTGGATTTTTATTTTTCGCTATTGTCAGGACGAGTTTATAAATAGTAGTATTGGAGATACACATGTATTGTTATAAAAACGTGAATGAAATTATGAAAATCTTCTTATAACATGCAATTTCATTTTTTCTGATATATTTATGAGGTTTTTATGGATAAGATTTACACTCAGTCGGCAACCAAGCTCGTTAAAGCTGTTATCGAAAAAGAAATTTCAGTCGTTGAATTAGTTAAGGCCTACATCGATCAAATCGAAAAGGTTAATCCAAAAATAAACGCTGTCGTGTTATTTAAACCAGAAGAAGCTTTAGCTGAAGCTCGGAAAAAAGACAATCAACTAAAAAAAGCAGAAAAAGTGGGCCCGCTACACGGTATCCCTTTTACATTAAAAGATGTATTTATGACTAAAGGTGACATTGTCACTGCTGGCTGTCTTGGACTAACGCACAACGTTGCTTCAGAAGACGGGACCATAGTGAAACGCTTGAGAGAGGCAGGCGCTATTTTACTCGGTAAAACGAATACGCCGGAACTTGAAAATGCTGCTGATACTGACAACCTGGTTTATGGTAGAACATCTAATCCGTACAGTCTCAATCATTCTGCTGGAGGCAGCAGTGGAGGAAGCGCTTCGATTGTCTCAGCTTGCGGCAGTGTATTTGATGTTGGCGCCGATTGCGGGGGAAGTTTACGTATACCAGCACATTATTGTGGCGTTGCAACTGTAAGACCAACAATGTATAGGATTCCATCTTCAGGCGTGATTCACGGGATAAGGACGGGAGTAGGGCGTGCATTTAATACAGAGGGTCCGTTTAGTCGTTATGTTGAAGACTTGCCATTGTTACTGTCTATCTTGCAGGGGCCGGACTCGATAGACCCTAGTGTGATTAACGCGCCATTATACTCTTCGACTGATGTGGATGTAGCTAAACTCAAGATAGCTTACTTAAACCGCAATGACATCATTGATTCATCAATTGAAACCAAACAAGCAATAAAATCGGTCTGTGCTGCCCTTGAAGATTATGGTTCTAGCGTAACGGAAGATAAGCCTGAAAATCTTGAGGATGGCTGTCTGTTGTTTCAGGAAATGCTTGGCGCCAATGCCACGCAAGGTTTTAAAGAAGCTCTTGAGCAAATGAAAGTATCAAAAGTATCGCCTTTATTACAACAAATCATGCATCATTTAGAGAAATTTTCTTGTGACTTGCGAGAGTTCATGCAACGTTGGGACCGGTGGGAAAACTATCGCAGCAAAATTTTACGATTTTTCGACCATTATGATGTTCTTATTTCGCCAGTTACACCTGACTCGGCGTTACTTCATGACACCCCAATGTGGAATCCACAGATGATCGATTATGCCAGCTATACCTGGACAATCTCTGGGGCGTTATTACCTGTTGTCGTCGTTAGAGCGGGCACATCAAAAACCGGCTTACCAATAGGGGTTCAGATTATCACAAAACCTTATAACGAACATATTGGTCTAGCCGTAGCGCAATACATCGAAAGTACTCTAGGTGGATGGCAGATGCCCGATATATAAATAGTGATATCAAGACTTTTTTATTTCTAGTCTGTCTGTGTTGCTTGTGAAGTCTTTGATATTATCAGAATTAACATCGGTATGAGGCTGCTTGTTATTCTTTTAATGACTTTATTATTTAAGTATATCAAATTGGATTCGGCGTTGAGAAAGGACTTGGTAAAGCAACAAGTTCTATTAAGTTTGGATAGATCCAGAGCATAAAGACGATCAAGGAAAATTCTGGAACTACAAGCCTTCCATACATTGCTTTTATTCAAGCCATAATGTAAACTTAAGAAGATGGTTAAAAAAAGAACAGGGCACAGTAATAATCAAACAGGAAGCAAGTGAATAAGGCCAGTAATCAATATTTAAACACCACCTATAAACAGATACACACACGATTGCTGCTCATGAAACGAAAGGGGAATATCGAATGAAAAAAAATACTACCGTATTTGAGCAGCGATGGTTAGATCAATTTGATGAATGGGAAAATCGCATTAAAGATAACTATGCCTATGCACGCCGAAACTTCTACTCTTATATAAGATGGGACGAACATAAAAGAAAATTAACAGAGATCCACAATCAGTTTCCTGCCATTAATGCTTCACATAATATAAATTACAAAGATTGGCTTACTAACCGAGTAGGGTTTCGAAGTAATATACATTTTGTTCTTGCAGCTGTAGAGCAAGACTGGACATTACTCAAATATGCCAGTGATAAGTTGAAGCGCAATTGGAAAGTTGTTTTAACTGCAATGAAGCAGAATCCTCTTGCATTAGTCTTTGCCAGTTCAGACTTGAAGAGTAGTATAAATTTCAAGTCAGAGGTATTAAGCATGCATAGAAATCTATTCAATGATAGAAACTTTATGTTAAAACTACTACTATTAGAATTGAGTAGTATGAAGATAATAATATCTAAATACGCTGAGGTTTATGAAGAGATCGGAACTGCCAAAAAACTGTTAAATAAAACCCTGCGGAATGATAAACAATTCATTTTAGATCTTGTGCAGCGCAATACTAGAGGATGGTATATCGCTAGTGAACATTTACAGCAAGATAAAGAGATTTTTTTTGCTACAGTGAAACGGTATGGATTGTTTTTATCGAAAGCCAGCGATGAGATAAAGAAAGATAAAAAAATTGTACTTGCCGCCGTAAAGTCTGCTGGCATGGCACTAAAATTAGCCAGTAATGATATCAAGAATGATCAAAGCGTCGTACTCGCCGCATCGATTCAGAGTGCAGGTTACGCTTTGAAGTTTGCGAGCAAACAAATTCAAATCAATAAAAAATTAATTACACAGTTAATAAATAAACTGGAGCCAAGCTGTTTGAATAGTATGATTTTATTTTTTACACGGGCAGATAAAAATGATATTAATGATGTTTTACTCGCAATAAGAGATCGAATGAAAGACAAAAGATATCGAAAAAAGTTCAAACTAACATATAGAAAAACATTACCGAACGAAATAAAAGATAAATTAAGTTTCGATTTATTGTCTACACCAGAAGAAATGAGTGATTATATGCACGTATTATTCGATACCAAAAGATATAATAAGTTAGAGCCAATAAGTAAGGGTAGATATGAGACCTCCATTTTTAGTAAAATAATGTTTTTTTTACCACGACAAGATATAGAAGCTGTGAAAACATCTTTCACATCAAAAAAACAAGCTGATTGCGTGCAATGTCAAATCTGGCTGGATTCACGATTGGGGCTCAATGGTCATACTGCATTGATGGACTTAGGATACATGGTGTGTTAAATTACTAAAAAAATAAAGAACCTGCACGCGAACAGTTTAAGAGTCTATCAGTGGTTTTTGATGACATTTCGAGAACTCCTTTATTAATTAACAACAAACATGCGCATGCGAGCTGCGTTAATTCATGGCTTTACGGCTTTTGTTGCCATCATCGTCTTCATGTATTTTTCAATTAAAAATCTAGGCGATGGGTGATCGTCCTCGTAAAATCCCGTGATTGAAAATCCCGCATCAATTTGTTTACCCACTTGTTCTGATAAGGTATGACCAAACACAATAGCTTCCCCTGAACTTGTTTTTTTTTGGTATTCTTGTTCAGATAGGTGGGAGAGATCAGAGTAGGGTAAGATATACTTTGGCCTCAGCAACCCTTGTTTTGTTAATTCATCGTCTCGATCAAAAACAAAGAGCACGGGGTTATAAAAACTGGCAAGTAGAACACCGCCACTTTTAAGAACTCTGTAACTTTCTTTCCAAAGCTCGGTGAGATCGGGGATGTAAAGATTTGAGATTGGGTGAATAATAATGTCAAACAACATATCATCGAACTGAGATAAGTTACGCATGTCACCTTGAACCGTAGTGAGTTGAAGTCCATCACGCGCAGCAACGATTCTATCTTGCTTCAACTGTTGTTGTGAAATATCCAAAACAGTAACATCGGCACCGGCTGCAGCCAGGACAGGTGCTTGTTGACCGCCTGCAGAGGCAAGACACAATATTTTTTTCCCCTGAATGTCTTTTGGCAGCCAGTTTTCGGATAAGGCTTTGTTTGTGATATGAATTTTCCAATGCCCATCTTTGGCAGCTTTTATGACATCAGATGACACTGGTTTTGACCAAGTACATT
>CACHNP010000069.1 GCA_902581285.1 uncultured Gammaproteobacteria bacterium
CAGTGAAAGGAAATCGTTTATATCGAATTGAAGCTTAGGAACATCAGTAATCGTAGTGGGTGATGTTTCCCTGTGATTTTTAATTGATTTAGACACCTCATCAGTTTTAGTATCCTCAATGTGAGCTAGCACGTCTTGTGAAGGACCTGAAAAGAACCTTACGGGGAAACCTAAACCGAAGTCGCTTTCATAACGTTTGTTGCCTGCTCGAAAGCTAGAAGGTGACTTTGGTCCTGTGTGTCGGTTTGCCTTTAATTTTATTTGTTGTTTGCGTCTCATTACTAATTCTCACTTTTTATTTAAATCAGCGCTATGTTAACGCTACAATATTAAATTAATATTAAATAACGAGAAAAATATTGAGTATTTCGAGCAAAAAAACAACGCGATTAACGAAAATAATACTTGATTAGTCTGTTCAATATATATACTATCTCTTCAATTACTACTGACGAGATAACCAATGAAACCATTGCTAAAATCAAAAAAACACACTCGGACAGTGTTGTCATTGGCGCTACCCATGGCTGGCACACGACTCATTAACATGCTGACATATTTCATTGGGATGGCACTGGCAGGCCACCTAGGAATCAATGCGCTTGCGGCATGCGCGCTTATTAATTCCACCTACATTTTTTTATTTGTCGTGGGAATGAGTGTCCTATTTGCCGTTGGAGTCGTTATTGCCCAAGTCTACGGAGCAAAAGAATACCGAAAAATAGGTGAGATATTTCAACAATCCATCATACTTTGCATACTTATTTTCATTCCACTATCATTCTGTTTTTACCATACCGATCAGATCTTGCTGGCACTGGGTGAACAGAAAAATTTAATGCCATACGTCCATGACTTTTTCACCACCATGGCATGGGGGGGATTCCCTGTGTTCTTGTTAGTGGTTTTACAGCAAGTCTGTTTTGCTATCAAAAAACAGAGTCTCGTCATCAGAACAAACCTCATTTCCTTTGCTGCATTCGTGCCTGTGGCATATGCACTTATTCACGGCACAGCAGTCCACTCTTCTTTTGGGATCAGAGGGTTAGCCTATTCGGTGATATTCTCCTGTTCCTTGAACAGTGTCCTGATACTTTTAGTTCTAATCACTAACCCCATTTATAAGCGTTATGCTTTTTTTGACCTACATGATCACCGTCAGTTAAAACAAATAAAGAAACTTTTCAAAGTAGGCTGGCCGATGATGATTCAATTTAGCAGCGAAGTATTAATTTTTGCGATTATAGCAATTTTAATTGGGAAAATAGGCACAATCGAGCTGTCAGCTTTTCAAATCGCGATACAATGGCAAGGCTTAAGTATTGTACCTATCTTTGGTATCACTGAAGCTATCAGTATTCTCATTGGGCACGCAGCCGGTGCTAGGAATCCGGAGGACATGAACCATCTATTAAAAGCCACACTGTCATTGATTTGTTATTTGTGTTTGTTTGTGAGCCTTGTTTATTTACTGTTCCCACAAGCCTTGGCAATGATATACGGTGTCACTGGCCATTCACGAAACGCGATTGCCATTCGAAAAACAGTCAAAATACTTTTTTTAACTTGTATTTTTTCATTATTTTTTGACGCGATTAAAAACATCATCACCGGCGCATTACGTGGCCTACATGATACCCAATACGCCATGTGGATTAACACCGTCACCACCTTTTGTATTACATTACCACTAGGTTACTGGATGGTTAACATTAACGGTTGGCCTGTGGCGTTCTACTTCGTGGCATATAGCGTTGCATTTCTCATTGCGAGCATCATGATGCACTTACGATGGAAATCGATGTATCAAAAAATCCTAAAACACAACACATCAGTCTCTCAAAAAGAAGAACTACCAGTCGTTTGAGCCTTGAAACCCTCCCCACAGAGGCGATGACGGATACGGGCTTAATGCCTGAGAACGAGGTGAGTCCGTCTCACGAGACCCCCAAAAATCCACGGAATCCGTATCCATTTCTCCTTCATCAGTCCTGGGCGAAGAAGTAGAAGAGCCCGAGTACAAGACCTCTATTGGGAACCCTGAGAACAAACTAAATTTATTAGCAAAACAATTGTTATGTAGTTCCGGGGAATGGGAATCAGACAACTCATCCTCATTAACCTGGCACTGCAGTGATAAGCGAGCTAACTGTTCCTGTAACGTCTGAATAAGATTTGCATAGTCGAAACTAAGTTGAAAAGACTGAGCAAGCAACCTTCGCAAAAATGGCTTAGGTGTAATTGCGCGTAACGATTTCAAACTCGTTAGCAGCTGACTAATACTTGCTTGCTTCTGTGTTTCGGTCCAACTCTGGTCACTCAAGGAATTCTGCAAGTGCGCCAGCGAATAAAGCATCTCATTGATACGATTTCGCTCTTGAGCTGCTATACCACCTTTCTTTTTTTGTTTTTTCTGACGCTGTTGCTTTTTTGTATATTTTTCTTTTTTACCACTAGAGTCATCAATGCATTGATTATGCAGCTCAGGAGTTAGTGCTTTCCCTGGAAGAGAATTCACTTTATGAACTGAATCAGCAAGAGTAGTTTTAAAATTACGCACATCTTGCATAGTCACGTTAGTGTCATCACTATCTAAATACTGACGACATAAATTCAAAACAAAGGATTTTGCTAAAAACAAAATTCCCCATATTACTTTGCTCTTTTCTTCAGCATACCGCACCTTTTTTGTTTCAACCAATTCGCGATATGCAGCGAACGACTGGATCATGACAGCCAGATTGATCTCAGACGCCTCAGGTGAAAAAGAGCTGTGACCTGTATCCATACCCTCTTCCTCAAAAGCAGCACTCATTTTACCATCAACAGAATTAGAATCCTGTGCAATTAAAATGTCATTCACTCGTTTTAAAAATACGCCTCTTAGAATCGATCGCAGAGGCGATAGCTGTGCCTCCAACTCTTTCCTGGATGCAGCAGGCATAACTCTCCCTGGAGCAATACCATCTTCAATCAGATCAATATACAACCCCATTAACAACTTACTATCCCAAAACGAGAGCTGTTTTTCTGCAGAAGCGACGTATTTAATACCGGCAATAATATTACTGAGAGTGGCGTTACCACCTTCAACCAGACGAAAAAAAGCGAGATAGCGCTGACTAAACTGATAAACTCGAACCAGAGCGCGATCTATCGAATCCAACTCACTCTGTAAGGACTGTATGGTAAACTCAGGTGCTGGAGTTGACGTATCCTGCAACCAACATTCAAAGTTATTTAAATCTGATTTCAGTCTAGTAATGGCATCATTCAATGAAAATAGTCTCGTTTCGACTATTCCATGAATAATCCGCATATCACAATCGCTAAGTTTTAATGTTAGCTTTTCTTCTAACAATTCCAACGCGTCAAGCGCGTTATTCATGTATACCAACAACCAATCCGGCTTCCCCCTTAGCTCACCTTTGATCGCTCTATTTAGATGATTGTCAAAATGCAATTGAATGATGGTGTCCAATTTTCGTACCGCACTCTTAACTTTCAAATCATGAATGCGTTGTTTTTCTTTTGCTTGTTCCTGGGCCAATAGTTCTTGCTTGAGCTGTTTTTTTCTCGCTTTTTTTTCCTTGTTCGCCTGTTTTTTTGCTGCAGCTTTTTTTTCTTGCTCTCCTTTTAGTTTTAGAGCAGCTTGCTTTAGCTTAGCCTGCTTCTGTTTTTTTTGTTTTTTCTTTTCTTTCTGCTCCCTCTTATCTTCCTCTGCCAGTAACTCTTGCATGTGCCTGTCTGCAATCTCTTCCTGTTCTTTTAAGCTTTTGGTATTTGAGGAAAAATAAACAAAAAAATCAAATCCTGTTTCTGATTTAGGACTACTATTAACATGTGATCTTGTTTCGGTAGATACTGTGTTAGAACTTTTCTTTTGCATTATTGCCTCCTTTTTTTTCTGAGATTATACTTTTTTAGTAAAGAATATCAATAATATATTTTATTTAATTTTATGTTAATTATAAAATCCCACTACCAGAAAGGTACCTCGCGCTAAAGCCACATTGCACACAGATACCATCACTTTATTTTCTATAAAAAAGACCATAAATGATTTAAGTAGTGACAAATTGACATCTGCATGGTAAGTTTGTTCAAAATGCACGCAAAAATGAGTAGTATTACATGAAAAAAAGAGCCAATTCAACGTTACCTAGGCGTAACTATAAACCTAATACAGACGCACGAAATAAAAAGCACTATCTCAGTAGGAGGGGTATAGACGAAACCTTCATCAACAAGCTAATTCAATGCGTGGAAATATCAAAAAAAAATAAAAACCACACCAAGTCCAAGTCAAATCTTCTCTCTTTTCTTAACACCAGTAGACAACATGAAATCATCAACCACATTAAAAAATCAGCTCAATTTGTTATTTCCATACGTGAATTCAGTACTATTATACGACAATTGCATCACAGTTACACGCCCGCTATTTTTGAACGCATTATAATGAAGCATGAGTTTTATGATAGATACACTTTTACATATGCTATGGAAAAAGCAAAAAAAGCCTGTGATTTTAACCTAACACTTAAGCTCTTTAACAAGGCGAAACAAAATAATCA
>CACHNP010000070.1 GCA_902581285.1 uncultured Gammaproteobacteria bacterium
GGGTGAATTATGGAAAAAATTGTCATTGCTGTTGTTGCTATTATTGTTTTGGCGATGGGCTTATTCTTGTTTAGACATTGGGGACGTGCTAATAACAAGAAAAACCCATACGATCAACGTATTAATGAAATTAATCGTTTGCAAAATAAGTTTGAAAATTTATCCGATAAAGAGTTAAAAGAACTCACCTCGAATTTTAGATCTGAATTAGATAATGGAACGCCCTTAGATGACATTTTAGTGCGTGCTTTTGCGGCTGTTCGCGAAGCGGCGAGGCGCACGCTGAAGATAACATTCGTTGATGTTCAATTGATGGGGGGGATGGTTTTACATGATGGCAAAATAGCTGAAATGAAAACGGGTGAAGGTAAAACATTAGTTGCGACATTGCCTGCGTATTTAAACGCGTTGTCGGGCAAGGGTGTGCACGTCATTACCGTGAACGATTACTTAGCCGGACGTGATGCTGAATGGATGCGACCAGTTTTTACGGCATTAGGCATGACAGTTGGACTAATCCAGCAAGATATGCTTCCCCGTGAGCGTCGAGAAAACTATTTATGCGATATAACTTACGCTACCAATTCGGAGCTTGGTTTTGATTATCTTCGCGATAATATGGCTGCAAGCGTTGATGAGGTGGTCCAAAGACCTTTTCAATTTTGTGTAATTGACGAAGTTGATTCAATTCTTATAGATGAAGCTCGTACTCCATTAATTATTTCTGGACAGGTTGAGAGGCCTCAAGATAAATATCAAAAGGCTGCTGCTTTAGTAGAAAAATTATCAAGATCAAAAGATATGTCCAAAGATGGAATAGATCCAGAGGGTGATTATGAAGTTGATGAAAAACAGAGAAGTTGTATTCTAACTGATGAAGGCATTGCTAAAACAGAAAAATTCTTAAACGTAACAGATCTCTTTGACCCCAAGGACCCCTGGGCTCATTATGTCACTAATGCTCTGAAAGCGAAGGAACTTTTTGTTAGAGATACTAACTACATAGTTCGAGATAATGAGGCAGTAATTGTTGATGAATTTACTGGAAGAGTTATGCCAGGAAGACGATGGAGCGATGGACAACATCAAGCAATCGAGGCGAAGGAAAAACTTGCTATTCAACCTGAGACGCAAACACTTGCATCCATTACCTATCAAAACTTTTTTCTTTTGTATCCTCGCTTATCAGGGATGACGGCAACGGCGACTAGGGACGCCTTAGAGTTTAAGGATGTCTACAATTTAGAAGTGGACACCGTACCGACGTATAAGCCAATTATCAGAGACGATCGCGACGACTTGGTATTTATTGATCAGCAGTCTAAACTTGAGGCAATTGTAAAAGAAATCAAAACGTGTATTGAAAAGCAACAGCCGGTTTTAGTGGGTACCGCCTCTATTGAAACCTCACAGTTGTTATCTGATTTTTTAAATAAAGCGAAGATTAAGCATGCTGTACTAAATGCGAAACAGCCCGAACATGATGCTGGTATTATTGCCCAAGCTGGACTTCCTGGAGCGATCACGATTGCGACTAACATGGCTGGGCGAGGCACTGATATTGTGTTGGGAGGTAATTTAAATGCTGAATTAGCAGAAGTCGGTGAGGGTTATGACGCTCTAAAAGCTGCCCTGCGTAAAGACTGGGAACGTCGTCATAAGACAGTGATTAAAGCCGGTGGATTGCATGTGATTGGTGCAGAAAGACACGAATCACGACGAATTGATAACCAGTTGCGAGGGCTTTCTGGTGTTAGAGGTCAGGCGGGAAGTTCGCAGTTTTACTTGTCGTTAGAAGACAACTTATTGCGAATATTTGGCGGTGACAGAATGAAAAGTTTGATGATTAAAATTAAAACAAAGCCTGGTGAGAGTATTCGTTCTCGAATGTTGAGTCGCGCCATTGAGACAGCGCAGCGAAAAGTGGAACGACATTACTTTCATATTCGTAAACAAGTTTTACAATATGATGAGGTCATGAATAATCAGAGAAAAGCAGTTTATACAGAGAGAAGAAGAGTTTTAGATGGGAAAGAACTTAAGTTACAAGTTCTTGGTTACGGTGAATTTATAATGGAGGAGATTGTTGAGGCATATACTAATCAACATCTTCCTCCAGAAGAATGGGATTTGGGAAACTTGGTTTCAAAAGTGAAAGAATTTATATATCTTCTAGAGGATTTAAAGCCAAACAGTTTATCCATGATGAATGTAGAGGAATTAAAAAGTTACTTAAAAGTCCAGTTGAGAAATGCATATGATCTAAAGGAAGCACAAATTGAAGCAGCTAATCCTGGAATGATGCGAGAAGCTGAAAGATTTTTTATTCTTCAACAACTTGATACCTTGTGGAGAGAGCATTTGCAATCCATGGATTCTTTACGCGAATCAGTTGGCCTAAGGGGATATGGACAAAAAGATCCTTTAATTGAATATAAAAATGAGGGGTATGATATGTTTTTGGAAATGATGATTAACATGAGGAGAAATGTTATTTATTCGATATTTATGTTTCAACCAGATAAAAAATCAGTTGAAAATTAAATGCCATGATTTATACAACTTGACTATGTGGTTTTCAACCCCTTTGTGCTTAAGTGTATTCGACCCTTGTAATCGATATTGATCACTTTAACTTGAATAAGTTGACCTTGTTCTAGATAATCACTGAGGTTCTCAGGTCGTTCTTGAGTAATCTGAGATATGTGCAATAGGCCTTCTTTACCCGGTAACACTTCAACGAATGCGCCAAAATTAGTGATTTTAGTAACTTTACCACTGTACACCTTGTTTAACTCCACATCGGCTGTGATATTTTCCACCCATTCTTTAGCTCTCATGCCATCATCATCGTTGGCTGCAGAAATTGTGACCATGCCATCCTCATTAATATCAATATTACAGTTCGTCGCTTCAGTGATTCCTAGGATATTGGTTCCACCCGCACCAATAAGCTCACCAATTTTATCCCGCGGTATTTTAATGATAATTTCACGAGGTGCATGTTTCAAACGTTCTTTTCGAGGTTCTGCCAATATGCTACTCATTTGATTGATTTTATTGATGCGCTCATATCTTGCTCGCTCAAGAATCTCTTGCAGGATCTCTAATGTTATGCCTCTAGCTTGATTTTTTGATTGCATGTATAGAACGGTTAAGCCATGTTTGGTACCAGCTGTATCAATTACTATCTCACTTGTATCGAGGTCGTTATTTGACGGGTCTACCAGTATTTTACTTGAGTCGTTGTGTTTAATTATGGCCATAGAAATTCCGGCAACGTGATGTGGTAGGGGTGCGCCCGCATCCATTAAAGCCATGCTAGCACCGGTGATTGTTGTTACAGCACAACTACCGTTTTTTTCAACTATCTCTGAAGCTAAATGATATACGTATGGTGAATCTTGTTTATCATCCAACACGTTACTAATCGCTTTTCGAGCGATTTCAGCATCGAGAATGTCATTTGTATGGGTGAATTTTATTAATGGTGGATTGATACTATTAAATTCATTCGAACTTTGTTCTACGCATAAATAGCTATCAAGATCGTTATAAATATCGATTGCCTCAGGTTGTTCTGTATTATTCTTTGTCCCTATTGTGGCTGTGACAATGGCCTCTGTTTCTCCTTGTGAAATAAAGGCAGATCCATGAGTTTCTGGTAAAAATCCAACATCAATATCGATTGGTTTTATAGCTAATGCTTCTTGGTTGTGATTGCTTATCTCATTGTCCCAAATATAATTGGTACTGGGTAAATCGCCAAGCGAATGTTCTACAGGGAGATTAGAATAAAAGCTCTCGTATTTGGTAAGAAACTCATTTATCGCTTCAATGGCTATTCGCATTTTTTTATGCCCAAACTCCAATGCGTTTTGCACCGTTTGTTCTGATTCCTGGTTGGTGTCACAGTCTATCATAGCGACTGAGTCTTTATATCCAGTCATGAGCAAATTCAATGATGAGTTTTTTATTTCATTTGCTGAAGGGTTCAGTAGCTCTTTCCCATTGACTATAGATACTCTTGCGGCTCCTAGTAAGCCCTGTGTTGGGATACCCAATAATTTGAGTGCAGTTATTGCACCTATTATCGCAGGTACGTCTGGATTAACGCAACGATCGCATGAAAGTAATTGTAGTGATACATGTATTCCATCTATAAAATCTGATGGGACACACTGTTGTATTGTTTTCTCAACATGATCTCTTAGTATCATTTGACTGTTACTGTGTGTACTTGCGCTGTGTGGTTGTTTTGGGACTTTTCCTGCAGCATAATCAGGCTGCTTATAATTAACAATGGCACTGAATAAACTGTTTGCGTCTGGATTTTTTTTCTTTGTGGCTTTTGCTAAGACTACGGTATTCCCGACGGTAATCAACACGGTTTTTCCTGTTTTCATACCAACTCTTCCGGACTCCAGTACAAAGCGTTTCCCACACCAGTCAATCTCATGTCTAATCGGATGTTGTTGGTGGTGCATGTGAAGTCTATTCATCAATTGTTTTCTTTTACTTTTGCTAAATTGTCGTTGTGCGATAAGGG
>CACHNP010000071.1 GCA_902581285.1 uncultured Gammaproteobacteria bacterium
CAAAAGGCTAATAAATATGAATCTTAAAAATTTCCCTGTGTTCAAACGCCTGTTACTTGGCTCGTCCCTGCTGTTGGCGTCGGTGACTGCAGATGCTTTTACGGTTAAAACAGTTTCTGTTGACGGTTTGAATTCAGTTGATAAAGAAGGCTTTTTCTTCCAGGTGAAACCGATATTGGGTGATCTTGATAAGTCATCAGGTGACTTAAAAAAGGAACTGGATTTTACTGTAACAAAACAAGAAAAACTGATTAATGATTTGTACGCGACTGGGTTGTACAAAAATATTTCATTTTACGAGCAAGACGGAAATCATTTGGTCATTTCAGTGGTCGAAAATCCGGTTTATGGGCAAGTTCAGTTGACTGGTAATAAGAAAATAGCGTCAGATAAAATTCAGCCAATACTTAAAAAAATGAAAATTACGGCAGGTAATGTCATTTCGTCGTACACATTGCAACAAATAACACGTGCTCTACAGCAACAGTATCAAGCCATGGGTTACGAACAGGCGACGGTGAAAGCAGTGGCGACAGCAAGTAAAAACAATCCACGCATAATGAATGTCAATATTGTTTTTAATGAAGGTTCGGTTTCTAAGATTAAATCGATTGTATTTCAAGGAAACAAGGCATTCAGTTCGCGTGTCCTACGCCAACAAATGAGTTTAACTTCCTCTGGTTTGCTGACTTTCATTACGGGAAAAGATCAGTACTCGAAGCAAAAATTGAGCGCCGATATAGAAAAGCTAAAAATCTTTTATCAGAATCACGGTTATCGTGACGTCAAAATTTCTCCGCCCAGTGCTGATGTTGAAAAAAAAGCGAAAGCGGGTCATATTGGTTTGGTGCTTAAAATTAACGAAGGGTCTTTATATTACTTCGGGCAGTTTAATCTTAAGGTTATTTCAGCAAGTCCCGACAACCAGTTTGAGAGTCAGCTCAAATCATTAGTAAAGCAGAAAACCAATCAGCTGTTCTCTTTAAAAAGCATAAATAGTGTCATTAATAGCATCAAATCCAAACTTGATTCTCAAGGCTATGCTACCGCGATGGTGCAGTACAAAGTGGACGATGCAAGCGCAAAAGTTTCAGACCACGGAAATAAAACAGTTAATGTGACCTTTTCAGTCAGACCGGGTGCAAAGGCTTATGTCCGTCAAATTTCTTTCTCGGGTAACACGCAAACTCAAAGTATCGTTTTAAGGAAATACCTGCTTCAAATGGAAGGGCAGCCGTATTCTAAGCAAGACATTCAGGATTCGATTCGAATGATTAATAATACGGGTTTCATTTCTGTCAGTGGAGTGAAAACTGAACCAGTAGCGGGTAAAAATAATCAAGTCGATTTGGTGTTTGACGTGGTGGAAAATAAAACGGCAGGTAAGTTTACATTCTCGGGTGGTTACTCTCAGCTTTATGGGCCTTCTATCGGGGCTGCTTTAACACAGCCAAATTTCATTGGTACTGGTGATGCTGTTAGTTTGAACTTAAAACTGGGTAAATTCATGAAGCAGGCTGCGTTATCACTGAAACAACCGAAACTCACTGCGAATGGATTGAGTCGAAACTTTAGTCTTGATTTCACTCAGTCGACCCCGGATAACAGTGATGGTCAGCTAAATTATGGCATGCAAAAATACGGGCTCTCAGTTGGTTTTGGGGTTCCTGTTTTAATGCAAAACACGCGTTTTGATTTTTCCGGCTCGCTTAAGCACATCATGATAACGGACGCTGATAAGCTACCTGCTCCATTCAAAAATTTCACCGATAAAAACGGCCAATCCTTTTTACAACCCGAGTTTGATTTGGGTTTTACGCACACCACCTTGGATCAGCAGCCATTTCCGACCAGCGGTGGCTTGCAGTCGTTAGATGTGAATCTTGGAATTCCACATGACTTAATGGGTGATGATAGTGATAAAGGACTGGGATATTTCAAACTCGAAACCAAAGCGCAGTGGTACATTCCTGTGTATCGGGATTCTTGGATTTTGAGTCCGCATTATGACTTCGGCTGGGGGCACGGCTTTGAGAATAAAAATAATGAATTACCTTTTTATGACAACTTTTTAGCAGGCGGTATTGATTCCGTACCAAGTTATGAAGCCGGTTCTTTGGGACCTTATTATAGGGATTCAAAAGGAGACGTTCAGTACCTTGGGGGTAATTTACTAACGGTGGCTGGGGTTAACTTGATTTTTCCTAATCCGTTTAGTGAGAATCTGAGAACGGCTTTTTTCTTTGATATGGGTAATGTTTTCAATACGTTTCATAATGAAAATACAGGTGACAACACTGATGCCAAAGATAAAGCGTATTATCAAAAAATAGAGTTTAAAAATGTGCCCGGCACTATTGGTTTAATGGCTGCCTATCGTGTGCCGATGATAGGGGCAATAAAGTTTAGTATCGGAAAAGTGATTGTTCATAAAGATTCAGATGCGATTCACAGTGATAGATACGCTGCATTTTCGTTTAGTATTGGTGGTTTTTAGAAAAAAATAATGAGGAGACTTAAAATGAAAAAAATGGTAATGGGCTTGATTGGTTTGGCTTGTTTCACTAGCTTGTCTGCGGTTGCAGCTAATGTTGCTTACGTGGATTTGTCCGTGTTAGCACCAAAAATGCAAATTGTTGCAGAACAAAAATGGAAACAAAAATATGGCGCTGACGCTGAGAAACAGGCAGCAAAGATTAAAAAAGACGAAGCTGCGTTTAAGCAGGCCGTTCAGGACTTTCAATCTAAAGCAACATTGATGTCAAAGGCTAAAAAAGAGCAAACGCAAAAAGCCTTACAGTCTCAACAGCAGAAATTGCAGACAGAGATTTTAACTTTTCAAAAGCATCACGTGCAACAGCAGCAGGATATATCTCAGCAGATGATGTCAGAGGTAAAAAAACAGGCAACTGCAGCAGCTAAAAAACAAGGTGTGGATTTAGTTGTTATGAAGTCCTCTATCTTGTTTCAAGATAGTAAAGACAAGTTAGTTGATCTAACCAGTGACATCGATCTTTCTTAGTGCACACAAGAAGAGAAATGCTTATGTTATCATTACAGTCTATCGCTGATGAATTAGGCGGTGTCGTCCGAGGTGATCCTGCCATTAGTATCGGTAATATTGCTGTGCTTGATGATGCTAACGATAACCAAATCTCTTTTTACATATCTGATCGTTATTCGCAGCAGCTTAAGTCAACAAAAGCGGCTGCGGTTTTACTGGCAGAAAAGGATGCTGAGTTGTGCCCGGTAGATTGCGTTATTGTTGATAACCCTGAATTGAGTTACATCAAGTTAGTTAATTTGTTTTTGCCCAAGCAAGAACTGAGTCCAGGCATTCATCCGACCGCCGTGATTTCATCCACGGCTAATGTTGACTCCAGTGCGCAGATCGGTCCTTATTGCGTGATTGGTGATGGTGTTTCCATTGGGGCAAGGACGTTGGTAAAAGCCCATTGCGTGGTGGAAAAGGATTGCAAGATAGGTGATGATGTGATTTTACATCCACATGTCACTTTGTATTCTAATGTTACCTGTGGAAATCGAGTCATTATTCATTCTTCCTCTGTCATTGCTTCCGATGGCTTTGGAAATGTATTTAATCAGGGGCAATGGTCTAAAATACCTCATGTGGGTGGGGTGTTAATTGAGGATGATGTTGAAATTGGTGCAAGTACAACGATCGATCGTGGGCGCGTTAAAGATACTGTGATTCGTCGAGGTGTGAAATTAGATAACCAAATACATGTTGCACATAACGTTATTATTGGCGAAAATACTGTTGCTGCTGCTAATGTTGGAATCGCGGGAAGCACTCAAATTGGGCGGCAATGTATGATTGGTGGTATGGTTGGGATTGCAGACAATCTTCGTATCGAGGACGGCGTGGTCCTACTTGCAGCGTCTAGTATTGGTGCGTCTGTTGATAAGCCCGGTGTTTATTCTAATTCGATAAACCGCCCCATACCGTATTTCAAGTGGAACCGAATTGCATCAGCTGTTTTGAATCTGCTGACACTAAGGAAAACGATAAAAAAAGTTGAGGAGCAATTGCATGATTGAGTTTAATTATGAGTTTATTCGAAAGCATTTAGCGCATCGCTATCCTTTTTTATTGATAGACAAGGTGGTTGATATTGACCTTGAGAGTAAATCCATTACTGCAATAAAAAATGTCAGTAACAACGAGCCTTATTTTCAGGGACACTTTCCATCTTTCCCAGTTATGCCTGGTGTTCTTATTATTGAAGCGTTTGGTCAGGCGGGCTGTTTGCTGGCTTCGTATGATTTTGAAGTGACCAAACAGACTAAGTTGGGTTTAGTTTATTTTGCTGGTGTTGATAAAGCTAAATTCAAAAAGATGGTTGTTCCGGGAGATCAGCTTGAACTACACACTCAATTTATACGCCTTCGTGCC
>CACHNP010000072.1 GCA_902581285.1 uncultured Gammaproteobacteria bacterium
CGAAGTCACCGTTTTAGAGATACCCTTAAAAGCGACTTTAAGATCGGCGCCTGTTTTCTAGTTAAGATCATTATCAGACAAATTCAATGAGGTCACTGTATTAGAGATACTAGCAAAAGTCTCTTTTAGCTCGGCCCCTGTTTTTTTCCAAAGTTCATTATAAGACAAATTCAATTTGGTCACATTAGCCGGGATGCCGGTAAAAGCCTCTTTAAGCTCGGCGCCTGTTTTATAGACGAGATGATTCAGAGATAAATTTAGTGAAGTTAGTGCTTTAGGGATACCGGCAAAAGCCACTTCAAGCTCGGCGCCTGTTTTGCTGCCAAGATAATTGCCATACAAATACAATGAAGTCACTGTTGTTGGGATTCCGGCAAAAGCCTCTGCAAGCTCGGCGCCTGTTTTGCCGTTAAGATGATTCCGCCCTAAATCCAATGTGGTCACAGTTTCAGGGATAGCTGTAAAAAACTCTTTTAGCTCGGCGCCTGTTTTCTCGTTAAGATCATTATAAGACAAATTCAACGAAGTCACCGTTTTAGGGATACACTCAAAAGCGACTTTAAGATCGGCGCCAGTTTTGTTGCCAAGACCATTGTTAGGTAAATTCAATGAGGTCACCGTTTTAGGGATACCCTCAAAAGCGACTTTAAGATCGGTGCCAGTTTTCTTGTAAAGCATATTAGTTGAAAAATACAATGAGGTCACATTAGCGGGGGTAGCTGTAAAAATCTCTTTCAGCTTGGCGCCTGTTATATTTGAAATATCCCCAGGAATCGTAATGTGTAACTCTCTCGTAGAAGCCGGGATGTTGGCATAAGCCTCTGTATAGTCCAGTGTGTTGTCATCAAGAATAGTAATAACTACATAAGCCATAGATTGCTCCTTTCTTTATTTGATCTTAATGGCATCTCAACATCAATTTAGTTTGGGTGGTAAGATGTCAGTTTAGTACGTTATACGCTAATATAATTTAATAAAATATTAAATTTATAATTTTTACTTATCTTATATGCTTAGTGTGATTCAATGTGCTGATTTTTATACCATTCGCACCTAGGTGTAAAGAAATAGCGAGCATGAAATCGCAAGGATCCAGTATTTTCAGAACCACTAATACAAGAGTTTTTTATACACAGGTATTTGAATTAATAAATGGCTTTATTGCGTCGGTTGGTTCTGATCATGAGAGTGAGAGTGATAAGAGGCAGTGTAATGACAACGATAACAACTGTCCTCCTCGAATCTAATATTAAATTACTTTTTAAATATTTTTTCTGAGTTAACAAACCGTGATTCATAAGGTTGTTTTTTATCTTGCTATATCGCTTTACTGACTTTTTTTATATTCCCATAATTTTATCTGTGAACTTTAATTATTAAATACTTACACTCTACTACAGTGATCTTTGAATGCTGCGTTCTTGCTCGTCGTCTTATTTTTCCTCTCTGTTATTATTTAGCATTCAAAGAATACTAGTATTCTTTTTTTGGCAGCGACATATCTTAAAAAAAACAGATTTATTAGTGTGTTGCAAACATTTGACAATTTAAAAAAATGTACTATATTTGACTTAAATATAATAATTGGAGGTCCTATATGGGTTATATAAAAAAAACAGTTTCATTTTTTTTGTTGCTGTTGGTGATGTCCTTTGGTTTGAGTATTTTTAACCAGTCACAAGCAATGGTTAAGTGGTTGAGTAAAGACGAACAAGGGCTGTTCGTTGATCGTTTTACCGGTTACGTTGTTGATACTGAACCGGGTCCCGGGTTTAAACTGTATTCGCCTTTGAACAAGTTGGTGGTGGTTGACGTATCGAATCAAACGTTTAGTCACACTATTTCAGTTCATCGTTCAGATGGTGTTATTATATCTATTCCTATTGAGGTTGAGTATCATATTTTTGACGCGACAGAATATGTGAATGAATATCAAGACAAAGAATCGGTTGATACCCATGTTGACATACAAACAATGCTACGCTCTCATATGAGAAAAACAATAACTAAGGAGTTTAGAGCTTTAACTTTTCATACACTTTTATCGTATAACAACGAGCCATATCTATTGGAGTTAGAAGGAAAGTTACAACAGAATTTAGAAGACATTCTTCCAGGAATTGATATTGATGCCGTTACTATTATTAATGTAGAATTACCTGAGGATATTATCGCTCTTCTTCGTGAAAGAAAAATTAGTCAGATTAGGACTGACAACGCAGAAGAAGAACGTCATTATGAAATGGCAGAAAAACGTCGTCGTGAAATCGAACTGGCGAAGATTGAACTTGAGAAGGTGAAATTAAAGGCTGACACCTTGCGAATACAAGCGGAATCTGAAATGGCTGCTAACAGTATTTTGGAAGGTTCACTCACGGATGCGATTCTGAAATACAAATCAATAGAAGCGTCACTAGCGTTGGCTCAATCAGACAATGCAAAAGTGCTGATATTTGGAGATTCCGACAATGGTGGGCTTCCCTTAATCCTAGGTGGTGATTAATAACCAGCGTGTACACAACCGGTTATTGGGATGTGTAAGTACGGGTCAAAAATGCTCGCCATATTCATGATTTAGATTTGGCTATAATAAAGCTTTACATGATGTTGCTTACTTTAAAAAACATTGAAGAACTTGATTCAAGAACCAGTGACCCTTATCTGTGAGGGTGATGTCTGGGTTTGGTGACAACAACCCTTGGTCGGTGAGTGTTTGTAGTTGCCTTTCGATGTCATTAAAACAAAGGTCGGTTCTGTTTGAGAATTCATCTTCGCTAATAGGTGAGTTCATTCGCATACGATTCATGAAATACTCAAACACAATACTCTGGTTTTTGATTTCATGTTCACCTGCAATCGTGTTTTTCTGTTTTAGGTACTGTTTTGGGTGTTTGTGATTCCAATGACGTGAAATTTTTTTATTTTGGTTCACTTTACTATGGGCACCTGCGCCGATGCCGATGTAGTCTCCAAGCTGCCAGTAATTTTTTGTTGTGTCGACAATGCGCTTGGTTGTGTGCATAGGCAGAGACTTCGTATTGCTGGTATCCACCTATAAGTATCTATTTGAATGTGGCGCTCTCTTTTAGAAACCGTACTGATAATAAATTACAGAAAATAGTTTTTTATGTGTCTCGTTAAGTTAAGGGTCTAAGGTTAATCACATAAGATGTGTCTAACTGCTGCTAGACATGCCTGTGCCTGGCATTTCATCACGGGCAAGGATTCTTTCGTCATAACACTTTTTCAGGATTTCCCCCAAATCTGGGCCGTCATAAAGGAATTGGGTTAAAAAACGCGGGTAAATATCAAACATCATTTCCTTGCGGAAATTTCCTATTGAGTTTGATGTCCCTTTTGTACTTTTTGTTTCTGTAGCGGAGGAATCAGGCTTGCTGCTGCAATGTCGCTTAGCTTTAGTTTTTGCTTCTGCAGCGGAAGAATCAGATCTTTTCCGCTTATTTGATGTGCTCACAATGTCAGAAAGGGGATTATGCAACCCGCGGCATGTTCTCATTACACTGTTAAGTCCAGCAAAATAAATCGAGCGCAGTGCTTCTAACTCCTCTAGAGCAAGAACTTTTAGTATCATCTCAACTTCAACCTTACCCTGATCACTTTTAACATGTTTCGATAGCCACTCGATAGCGTGACTCGCCTGCTGACGATTATCCCAGGCTAACTTAACTGAGGTCACCGTAGCCGGAATAGCTGTAAAAATCTCTTTCAGCTCGGCTGGTGTTTTCTTATAAAGTTGATTGGTAGACAAATCCAATGTGGTCACTGTTTTTGGGATACCCTCAAAAGCGACTTTAAGCTCAGCGCCAGTTTTCTCGTAAAGCGTATAGCAAGACAAACGCAATGAGGTCACTGTATCAGGAATGCCCGCAAAAGCCTCATT
>CACHNP010000073.1 GCA_902581285.1 uncultured Gammaproteobacteria bacterium
TTTTTATGTACCGACTGATCCGAGAGCGTCCTTCAATTAAAAGGATATCGGCTGGATTGAGCTCTTGTTTGATTCGCTTGAAGTCACATAGGTAGTCTTTACCCGCGGTGATATTCTTATTGAGATAAATGGCAAAGCGTTGAAATAAACTCATAGTATGAATCGAATCGAATGAACTCATTCAATTATAAGCCATTACTTCGTTTGAATAAATGGATTCGTGCCGTTTGAGCGTGCGCGTGGTTTTAGAGTGTAATTGATGTCTCTTAGAGAGTGATGTCGACCTGTTCATTGAGTAGCATTTCATTGAGTCTAATTAATGGCAGTCCAATTAGAGCATTAATGTCATCACCTCGGGTCCATGAGAATAAAGTAAAACCCATGCTTTCAGCTTTAATGCTGCCTGCGCATTGGTATGGTTTATCTTTATGTAAGTAGCGCTCAATTAAGCTTTGTGATAGTTCTTTGAACTTCACTTGGTATGTGATGACATCAGTTTGTATCGTGCCAGTTTGGCTGTTCAATAAGGCAATACCGGTGTAGGAATGAAGCAGTTGGTTGCTACATTGGGAAAGTTGTGCCACGGCGCGTTCGTGAGTATGTGGTTTTCCAAGAATGACGTTATTAACACTGAGTAATTGATCACAGCCGATAATCAGTGCGTTGGGGTAAGCGTCCTTTGCGGCATGGGCTTTGCCCCGTGCTAATCGTTCAACCGCTTTTTCTATCGCTTCGTTTTCTAATAACGTTTCATCAATGTCCGGATGAAATACGTCAAAGGGGTATTGGGTGCGTTGCATGAGCTGGCGGCGTGCAGTGGATGATGAGCTTAAAATCAACTTCATGTTTAATCTTCTTTGGCCAAGGTGCTCGCGAGCCCGATGTAGTTTGATGGTGTCAAGTCAAGTAAACGTTGCTTGTCATCAGCAGGAATATCGCACTGTTGAATAAAATCTTGGATGTGACGTTGATTGATTGCTTCGCCTCGAGTGAGTGATTTGAGTTGCTCGTAGGCATCCGTTATACCGTGTTTACGAAGTACCGTTTGGATGGGTTCGGCAAGCAGTTCCCAGCGGTTCTCTAAATCGCCAACGATAACGCTTGCATTAATGTCTAGGCGGGACAATCCTTGTGAAAAGGACAAGTAAGCTAACATACTATGGCCGAATATCACGCCGGTGTTTCGTTGTACGGTGGAATCGGATAAGTCGCGTTGCAAGCGGGAAATTGGTAGCTTGTTTGCGCAGTGTTGCGCTAATGCATTAGCGATACCAAGATTGCCTTCGGCATTTTCAAAATCAATGGGGTTAATTTTATGCGGCATGGTGGATGATCCCACTTCACCGGGCTTCTTTTTTTGAATAAAGTAACCGAGGCTGATGTATTGCCAAATATCGCGGCAGGTATCAATCAGAATGGTGTTAATGCGTGATAGATTATGCCAAAATTCAGCCACGCTATCATGCGGTTCGATCTGGGTCGTGTAACGATTAAAGTGGATGTTGAGCGATGCCATAAAATCGGTGCACAGGCTGGGCCAGTCGAGGTTGGGAAAAGCGCTACAATGAGCATTGAAGTTGCCAACAGCGCCGCTGAATTTCGCCTGAATATCCAGTTGGTTGATGGTTTGGATCTGTGATTGCAGCCGGCTGACGATATTTTTGAATTCTTTGCCTAGCGTGGTGGGGGATGCGGCCTGACCGTGCGTGCGGGCCAGCATACTCAGCTCAGCATGCTGCTGGCCTATTGACTGCAGTTGCTCCACGATTGGCGTTAATGTGTTGTTGAGGATCTCTCGGCCGTGCTTGAACATCAATGCGTATGCCGTGCTGTTGATATCTTCGGAGGTGCAGCCAAAGTGGATCCAGGGAATGAGTGCTTTAAGTTCGTTATCCGGTTCGCATTTTTCTTGAATGTAATACTCCACGGCTTTTACGTCGTGACGAGTTTGTTGTTCAATGGTTTTAATTTTCTCAGCCTCTTCGACGCTGAATTGGTGGATGATATCTTGCAATCTTACGATGGCCTCAGGTGACATGGCGGGGGCTATTTTTTGTTTGCATAAAAAAACTAACCAGCTAATTTCTGCCTCGACACGAAAACGAATCAGTCCCCATTCACTGACGATGTTTTGTAGTGGTGTCAATTTTTGCTGGTAGCGTCCATCGAGTGGGCTGATTGCGAGTAGCGCTGATTCGGGCATAGTTATATCCGTTATTCGTTTTTTGGTACCTTGGAATAGTGTAGCTAAAAACAGGCGGTCTTACACGGAAAAAATCGGTTATCTCTGCGGGTGTAATTTGCAATGCCTGGCTTCATTGGTTATGATGTTGTACTTAATTTGCAATGATGCAATGTTAATAGACAACGGATGTGGTTTATGGACAAACGCAAATGGTACTTGGTGTACACCAAACCGCAGAAAGAAACTTTGGCAAGAGAACATTTGGAGCGACAGCAATTCCGCGTGTACCTGCCCATGAATGATGTGATTAAGCGTATTCGAGGGGTGAGGAAAAAACGTACTGAGCCATTTTTTTCGCGTTACTTGTTTGTGCATCTGTGCTCTGAAAACGATAACTGGTCTCCTATTCGCTCAACCATCGGGGTTGTGGGTTTGGTGCGGTTTGGTGGCGTTGCGGCTACGATACCGGGTGAAATCGTTGAGCTACTGCAGCAGCGTGAGCGGCAAATTGAAACAAAAGACGTGATGCAGCAAAATTTTTCTGAGGGTGAGCGTGTTCGTATCATGGATGGCGCATTAGCCGGTTATGAGGCTATATTCAAAGCTTCACGCTCTACTGATCGGGCTTTGCTGTTGCTGGATATAGCCAATCGATACACCAATCTTGTTGTGAAAACTGAACAATTAGAAAAAGTAGGCTAGTTGATGGTGCGTTTTCATCCGTCTGTTAGCCTAATTTTAATTGGTTAAACACAGCAGTCATTTCTTCTGTTATGTCCTTTTGTTTGGTGGTTAATGAGTTTCTATTGCTCCATTCATTAACATGCAACAGCAGCTCAGCTTCTTTTTCTTGGTTTGATATGAGTAGTTTGTAGTCAATTAATTTGAGTAATTTGATGGTTTGGCGACAGATTTGGTTATGTAGGTCTGTTATATTCGTTGTAGGTAGGTCGAATAATCTGGCGTATTCTAGTGTGCTTTCAACAAAAATGAAATCGTCTCCGTGAAATTGCAGGGTAAGAACGGCGCATAAGAATGCACTGTCATATGTGGTAAAAAGAAATGGCTTTGCTTGACGTGTTATGGCTTTGTAGTACCGCTTCAGGATAATGCTGAAATGAATGAATAGGTCGAGGTCATTGAGCTCAAGTTGTTCGGTTACCTTGTGTATGAACTGAGTTAGATCTTCTTGGTTTTGTTGGTAGGGCAGACCCTGAGTTAGTGTTTTGATGTGTTTTTTGGTGATAGGAATGTTGGTGAGTTCTCGCTGTGTGGTGATCTTTGAAGCGTGACGGTGCGTCAGTGCGCTGTCAAAACGATGACGGCGATGGGTGCGTGTTGTTGTGTCAGTTGGAGTGCTTTTATTTTCGCGCCACTTTGCATCGATGGAGTTGCAATAATCCTGATGTGATTGCAGCCACAGGGAGTCCAGCTGGTCTTTGATGGCGTTGATTCTGAGCTTGAACTTTTTTTTTGCGGGTGACCCCAGTGGGTTGGTATAACTGATAGTGGGGGTTTGTCGTTTTTTTTGTTTTGTTTGATTTTTATCCATG
>CACHNP010000074.1 GCA_902581285.1 uncultured Gammaproteobacteria bacterium
CAACTCCAATAGTTGCATGATAAAGTGTCCGCCATCTAAACCTGGGATGGGAATTAAATTCATGAATCCAATGGCAATACTAATATAGGCAATGAAAAGCAGATAAGATAACATGCCTGAATTGGCGGCATTACCAGCAGTACTGAATATCATCACGGGTCCACCAAGAACTTTAATCGAAAACTGGCCGGTAATCAGCTTTTGCAACACGGTAAGGTTTAGGTTGATGATGGTGCCAGTTTCTTTAATGCCATGAGTTAAAGCGCCCACCAAGGGGAAGCGCAAAGTGGTTTTGTATGATTCGGGCCAGTATGCATAAGCTTGAATACCCAGTGTTGGGATGGTTTTATCGTCGATACGGCGATAATTTGGTGTTAGTATTAGTTTCTTTTTTATCCCGTCACGCAGGTATGTCAGGGTGACGGGTCCTGATGTGATCTTATCTAGATGGGTTTTCAAATCTTGCCAGGACGTAATCGTGTGCTGACCAATTGCGATGATCTTATCATCGGCCTGTAAGCCGGCCAAGTCTGCTGGCGAGTTAGGGGTAACCAATTGAATGCGGTTGGTGATGACGGGTTGTGATGGTGTGATGCCGACTTCACTTAGCAGGTTCTGGTCGCGCGATGTTAGTGATAGCGTGTTGACTGGTAAACTAATATTTCGAGTATCACTCGAATTAATTTGAGAAACGGTCAATTGCAGAGGTTTTTGATTCTTAAAATGAGAGATCATGGCCAGCATCACTTTGGACCAGTTCGGTGTTTTTTTATTATTAATGGCTAATATTTCATCGTTCGGTTTCAGCTGAGATTGTGCAGCGATGCTGTTAGGTTCCACCGATCCAATAATGGGTTTGACAGTGGGGATGCCAGCGGTGAAGATGCCCCAATAGATTAAAATAGCTAATAAAAAATTGATTGCAGGCCCGGCTAAGACGATCATCATACGCTGTATGACCGGTTTGTTAAGGTAGTGGTCTGTGGCTGAAGGATTGATTTTTTCTGGATCATCACCGCGTAGCTTGACATAACCCCCTAATGGTATCCAGCCGACTTTGAACTCCATTCCTTGTTTCGTTGTCTTGGAATACAATGCTTGACCAAAGCCTATTGAAAATTTTTCAACGAAGACACCGCAACGCCTAGCGACCCAGTAGTGGCCAAATTCATGAACCACAATAATCGTGGACAGAGCCATGATGGCACCTAAAATAGAAATAATTGTACTCATAATCGTGTCGCTGTGATTGTCATTTGGTTATTTTGCCTGGTCCTATGGCTAATGTCCATTCTGCAGTATGAGGATTGAGAATATTATGCCTGACTATGACGCTGTTAGCGTATTGATTCATTCCTTATTGTGAGAGAAACGCTCATATGCATACAGGCTATTGATTTTTAGTCAATTAAAAAAAAATGTTTTTTTTGGAATATGTTCTATACTTCATTTAAGGGATTAAGTTTAGGGATGCGTATTTATAAAAAGGGGGTGTGTGATGAAACTAAAAAAAATAGTAAGTTGTGCGGCGTTGTGTGCGTTGCTATTGTCAGGTGGGTTTGCTAAAGAGAAAAGTAATCTGCTAAATGAGATGCGAGAATTTGCAAACACATATCATCAGGGTGTTAAAGATGTAACCGCCGTTTGTTTTCGACCTGATATAATTCTATCTCCAACAGGCCGTCCATCGCTAGCCCTTGGCCCTATGGATTTTCAAAACATGTCGCAATACGATGATAGGGTGGCAATGTATGATAAGTTGATGAAAATGCGATCATTAAAAATCGCACTAGACGTTGATATGTTTAAAGATTTAGAGAAATCTGATATCCAGTACACTAAAGGCTGCTTATACGATGACGATAATCAGATTCGAGGCAATGTTATAAAAGGTAGAGCAAATATGGTTGAAAGGCTAGATAAATACATATCTGATTTTAAATTTATCGATACAAATGTGTCGGGTTTTAGTTGTGTCTATTCTTTCGATACTGAGATTATGAAGACGAAGTATCCAAAGCAATTTCAAAGAGGCTTAGACCAAATGCTGACGCAAAGATTGTGTTTGGGCTTTCCAGAATTTAAAATGGTAACAAGCTATGTTAAAGAAGGTGATATTCCACTAATTGAGTTTCCATTGATTCGTCCATCAAGTTTAGGGTGCTTTAGTTTTCGTTTTGATGATGAAAGTAAAGCATGCACAGCAATGTTTGGGCTAAGTGCATCTTCAAACAGTGAGTCAATGATGGAGTAAGATGGTAGTGAAAAAATAGCATTTGACGAATAAGTTTGATGACTCTGAAGAACGCGTTTGCATAACAAAACGTACCTAGTTATCACTTATGACAGTGGTGGATTGAATTCCGCGATGGGTGAATCACCAAACAAAGCGCGTACTTTTGTGACTCTCGATTGGTGTTGATAGCCCTTAACTTTGATACTCAGATCTTTAAACGATCTTCGTTTCGTGTTAACTCTAAGTGGTTGTTTTTTGCGTTTGCATTCGTAAAATAATTGCATTTATTCCAGCAAAATAAAAAAAACATACTATAATTGGATTAGGAATAAAATATAAGGATACATAATTATAAAATGGGGGTGCCAAAAAATGATTGAGTTAACATTAATTTCTTTTTTGAGCTTAGTTGGGGTAAATTTCTGTGATTATAGAAAGGAAGACCATAATAATAATGTATCAATACTTCTTGCCTACAGTGATGCAAGTGAAATGTGGGGTGTACAAGATGTTAAAAAACTTGTTATGGACACTGAAAATATAGACACTAAAGCTTATGTTTTTATTAAAAATATTTGCCCTCAGCATTTAGAGAAGAAGAAGATTGATATTGAAAAATAAATACTAATTGGGTTAAGGAAGAAAACTAGGGCTGAGTATCTATGGAATAGAGGTGTGTGATGACACTAAAAAAAATAGTAAGCTGTGTGGCGTTGTGTTCGTTGCCATTGTCAGGTGGTTTTGCGAAAGACGCAGAAGGGGATAGAACTCACGGTGAATTTAAGAGCAAGCTGATGGCAAAAGCTGGGGAATTGCAGGGTGAGGCTGGCGATTTCGAAGCGTTTTGTTATCATAGTAAAATTGACGATGAATTAACGAACGAGCCAAACAAACTAGCATCACCAGTTAGAGAGTCTAAATTAGTTCTCATAGAGTACAAAGAGCTTGGGGAGGATGATCCATTCTATTCTATAAAAGTGAATGATTTAAACTCACTTGGTAAAGTAATATATTATATGGAACAACAAAATCCAGATTATTACGGCTGCTCTATAGGCTCTAAACAGGACTATAGTGATCCATATTATTATTGTTTGGATGAAAATGTTTCTGAGAATAGTCAGACTTACATAATGATGATGAATAGATACGATTTTTTTGAGACTTACAGTTTTAATGTTCTTGTCATCGATAATGAGTTAAATAGCCTCACAAAAGAAAAAAGCTGTTTTAGTGCTAGGGTAGCCGATTTAAAGCCTGATGTTCCTAAACAAAGATGGTGGCATAAGTTGTTTTGCAAGATCGGACTGTGTGGCGCTAATTAAGATGGCAGAATTACAACACGTGTGCAGCGGGTAAGCTTTTTATACGTATAGAATGAGTGCCACTAT
>CACHNP010000075.1 GCA_902581285.1 uncultured Gammaproteobacteria bacterium
TCAGTAGCAAATTTAGCTAGTTCTTCATTACAGCGGAGGTGAGCGAGTGGTTTACTCCCAATATCATCAACGGTAAATTCTCTCCTGCAACAAGGGCATTGTGCGATACCATTGTTATTTGCTGAATTTTTATGCCATGTCCTTATCGCTATTTCCTCAAAAACATGTGGACACTTAGCTAACACAGCCGCTTTTATAATCGGTTCGTGAGTAATTGGGCCAATAATTTCTTGTGTGAATGCTGTTCCGTCTTGCGTCTTTTTCAAACAGAATAGTTTTATCTCATTGCTGATATCTTCTTCATCTATTATGTGTATCGCTAGCTTTTTTTGTAAAAAGTTATCAATTTGTTCTGGTGAGTTCAGCTCTTTTAATCCTTGAAGCGTCTTTTTTATGCAAGGAATTTTCAAACCGTTATTATGGAAATAATTTCTACAAAGACTCTCGATAAGAAAGTCCAGATTTATTTTTTCTATTTCATTGTCAAGATTCAGTAGAGAGTCTATAAAAAAATCATCGTCAACGAAATACGTTGTCCGGTCTTCATTCTTTAATTCATCTTCACAGCAGAGTAATAACATCCTTTGTTTTGTTTGAATGGGATCCCGTTCAATCAGTACCAACCTCTGCTCTAGCGTTTTGAACGCTGTTCGATTTTGAACTTTTATTAGCCCATATAGCTTCGCCCCTATAGTGATGTTGCTTGATGAAAAGATCCTGTTTATTGCGACTCGTGTTTGTAGAGATTCTTTACTTACATCAATAAAAAATTGTGAAAACATGTAATGCGGTGTTGCGCTAGAAAATTTCATAATAAATACTTCAAACTAATGTCTTTAGTCTTCATGATCTTCTCATACCATAACCACATATACAAGTCTTCTGGCATTTTAATTATATCGGTGAAACAATTTTTCTATTGCTCCTTAACCACCTCTAGATCTTATGCCTGGTCATACGCAAGCGCATGTCTCTGAAAGTATGGTAATTAATAATTACGTATAATCTGATTAAATGTTTTTTTTAGATTTTTATTCCATCTGAATGCTACTATTAATCACCACTTTATTCTCATGTTTATAAAAAAACAATTATCAGTACAATATCTTATGCAGAGTTAAATTACCGGGGGTGTTCTTAAAAAAAACACGGTTACACTTTGTTCCTGATTAGATCTTGATATTATACTAATGTTATAGTATAACATTTAAATTTTAACTCATAGCAGGCATATTTATGAAAAAATTACCAGTTACCGTCTTGTCAGGCTTTCTTGGCGCAGGAAAAACAACCGTGTTAACACACATTCTTAATAACAGAGAAGGCTTGAAAGTGGCTGTTATTGTAAATGACATGAGTGAGATCAATATTGATCAAGCGATGGTACAAAATGACGTGTCGCTGAGTAGGCAAGAAGAAAAGCTGGTTGAAATGAGTAACGGTTGCATTTGCTGCACACTGAGAGAGGATTTACTTGTTGAAATTAACCAGCTGGCGAAGGAAGGTCGCTTCGATTATTTGGTCATCGAATCAACAGGCATCTCTGAGCCTCTGCCGGTAGCAGAAACATTTACGTTTGAAGATGAGGATGGCGTTTCTTTATCTGATGTTGCGTCCTTGGATACGATGGTCACGGTTGTTGATGCTGTCAATTTCCTTAAAGATTACAACGAAGCGCAGTCATTACAAGAGACGGGTGAGTCGCTTGGAGAGGAAGATGAGCGAAGTGTGTCAGACTTACTTGTCGACCAGGTTGAGTTTGCTGATGTCATTCTTATCAGTAAAACGGACTTAGCTAGTGACTCTCTTGTCAATGAACTGACAGCCACACTAAAGACACTCAATACACGAGCAAAAATCATTCCTATCGCAAACGGAAATATCGATCTTCACTCAATAATCAATACTGGCTTATTCAATTTTGAGCAAGCATCACTGTCACCGGGTTGGCTTAAGGAAATGCGAGGTGAGCACGTCCCTGAAACCGAAGAATACGGTATCAGCAGCTTTACATACAGTGCGCGTAAACCATTCTACCCTCAGAAATTCTTTGATTTCCTTCATAGTGATACACTGGCAGGAAATTTAATTCGTTCTAAAGGCTTTTTCTGGTTAGCGACAAGACCGCAATTCTGCTGGCATTGGGGCCAAGCCGGGGGTATGGCTAGGTACAGTCTCGCTGGCACATTCTGGAAAGCCCTACCAGAAGATCAGTGGCCTGAAGACGAAGAATCACTCAAATTTATAAAAGAGAAGTGGGTTGAGCCATTTGGTGATATGCGTCAAGAACTGGTTTTTATTGGACAAGGCTTAGATAAAAAACAAGTCATCAAATTACTCGACGAATGTTTGCTGTCTGATGAGGATTTATGTCGCGGAAAGGATTTTTGGGCAACGTTAGAAGACCCCTTCCCTTCACATATAGCTCAAGATGAAGTAGAAGAAGTTTAAGTAGACCGCTCGGCATAGTATGCGATTGCGCTAATCAATCGCGTACACCAGAATAATCGGTTTAAAAAAACAACGTCTACTTTAAGCTATCCAGCATACTGGAATCGTAGCTTGTCAAAGTGATATTATTTTTTATTTTGTTAATGAGATCTGGGTTTGCAATGAAGGGTTTACCGAGTGCCACGCAATCAAATTTTCTTTCAGCGATGTCACTACATGCCTTATCAATAGTGTAGGATCCGCAAGCGATCACGTTGCCCGCATAATGTTGGCGTATGAATTGTGTCATGGTTAAATTATTGAGCTCTTTGTATGTCAGACTATCATCAAACGCGCCGGTATGCACGTAGGCAATATTCAGCTTGGAAAGCTTTGCTAGCAATTGGATGAAGACATCCTGATCTCGACGATCCGCATTGATCTCGTTAAGGTATGTGCCTGGCGATAAACGAATCCCCACACGATCGCACCCAATTTCATTAATACAGGCATTAACAATCTCACTAGCAAAACGAATCATGTTTTCGTTATTACCACCATACGTATCCTCGCGATGATTGGTGTCATGATGTAAGAACTGATCGATTAAATACCCATTCGCACCATGAATTTCGATGCCATCAAAACCTGCCTCCAGTGCATTTTTTGCTGCTCGTGCAAAATCATCAACTAACACTTTAATTTCATCTAGTGATACTGCACGAGATTGCCCGTAGTGCAGGCCGTTAGATCGATGTATACGACCTTTCATGGTGGTGGCTGAACAAGAAATTGGAAGCTGACCTTGTAAAAAATGGGGATGAGAAACACGTCCCACGTGCCAAATCTGCAGCATGATCTTACCGTTATTGGCATGCACTGCATCAGTCACGGCGCGCCATTTATCGACATGAGACTGGGTGTAGATTCCAGGCACTTGCGGGTAACCAATGGCGTCTGGCCGAATAACCGTGCCTTCCGTTATAATTAATCCAGCATCGGCGCGACGCGCATAATAACGTGACATGTCTTCTGTCGCATCACCGTTTTGAGTTGCTTTACAACGCGTCATTGGCGCCATCACGATTCTATTTTTTAATTTCAATTGGTCAGATAACACCACGGGTTCTAATAACTTTTCTTTTGCTGTCATATT
>CACHNP010000076.1 GCA_902581285.1 uncultured Gammaproteobacteria bacterium
TAATAAGGATGTGGTCTCGCGCTGTCAGCGCTTTATTGTGGCATACCCTCAACTTAAACAAACTAATAAGCACATACAGTCGGTTGATTTACGTTATCCTAGCGGCTTTGCAGTACGTTGGGTTGATAACAGCTTGACGAAGCACGTTTAGTCACTGGCTATCTGGTTCATTTACTCTATCATGCGTGAAGTGATGCTAGTGAGTGTGTTTGAGATTAACATATTGAAAACTGACTTTCGTTTTTTCTTGGTTTAATTAATCGTAACTAAAAAGCATTATTAGTAATCCTTAATTTTCGGCTAATTTTATTGGTCTTCGGTCTAGTTGTTTGCTGTGGTATGATGTTATAAATAAAAATATGCTAAAGGAAAGGTATGTCATTTACAATCAGTGAACTGTTAGATAGGTCTGAGCTTTCAGGGGATGAAAAAAAACTGTTTAAAGCCCGAAACATAACCATTCATCAGGTGGGTTATTATGAGAATTTGGGAGTCTCATTTTCGTCGTTGGAGACACTGGATCGAGTACTCACAAGCATGGTTAAACGGCTGGCTATTCAGTTAAAAATTGAGCTTGCTATTCGTATTTCGAGCTATAGTTTGGGGCATGGTTGCTTGCTTTCATTCTTGGGGGAAGGCTCATATGCTGTGGGTGATCGAACGCGGGTGGATGTTCTCTATGCTAATATTAATGCTCAATTGCAGAAAAAAATCGGTTATATCGTTGATTGTTATTGCGAGTTAACCAAGCAGCTCGCTGGGGGAAAAAATAAAAAAGGTTTGGCGAAGAAGCTAGAAAAAAATCATGACAGTGTGAAACGATTAAAGCTCAGGTTGGGGTCAAAAAACCGGATAAAGCAAGGGTTTGAATATGAGAATGGCAATCAGCTGTATTCGGGGCAGCTGTTGACTGATGATCAGTTGGGCTATGTGGTTCGAGAGTCGGTGACTGAAATGATTCGCTCCCACTGTGTTGATGAGCTGCTGCATGATGAATCGACTAAAGTTATGCGAAAAAAATTACTGGTTCAGGTGTTGGAGGTTTTTTTTCGTTACGATATTTCTCGACAATCCAGTGTTTTTAGTGAGCTAAAAGCACTAAAAATTTTCCGAGTGTTGAGTGATTTTACTGAAAACTTCAATGTTCAGTACATGGTTGAAAAATTGTGGGAGCAGGGTTGGTGTCGAGAAGACAAGACGACTTTTGTTAGCATGACCGAGGTGCTCTGTGCTTTAAGTTCATCATTTTCCTGGGTGGAATTTATCCTGGATTATGATATGAAGCGAGTTTGTCATGAGGTTTTGGCTCTTTCTAAACAAAAGAGTCTGGATTTTAATTTAAGAACTGAGTTTTCTGCTACCCTTATTGAGTTTATAAAAAACAGCCCTGATACTCTGTCAGAGAAGGCAGCTATCAACAATATTTTTTATGAAAAATATCAAAAAGCATTATCGCATATTGAAAAGATGGCATTGGTTAGACAGTACAGATCATTGATTGAGGATTTTCTGAATGCGGGACAGAAGCTTAAAATTAAACATGTGCACGAAATGTATGTCGCTATGTATGTGGGGCGCGGCATAATATCTCCTCGTCACAAAACAGCTGATCGTTCATTTAACCTTAAGCGGAAAAAAAATCGGGTCGACTCTAGCAAAGGCAAGGACACTCAGCTGATCCTGTGTTTATCTGCAATTGGAAAAGATGATATTCTATATAGTCGGAATGATCTTAATAAGGTGCTGAGTATTTGGAAAATATTGAATGATAATTCTCGAGATAGTCCCGGTGTTTTTTTTGAAGGGGTCGGTTCAGTCATTAAAGCGGACGAAGCAGATGCGCCTCAAAATGCTCAAGAAGTAAAAGCAATCATTGGGGGGGGTGTTAAACTCAATGCCAGTCAAACTCAATGGCTTAGACACGTTTATGACTCTCTACATTAATAATATATTGTATTGCATGCAATGCACGCCTAACAATATTGTTAGCCTATTTTTGGATACTTGCTCTCGTATAGTTAAGGAGTGCTGTCAACATCCGTCCGCAAACGTGGATTCTCTTTCTGATGAACACGGTTTTGAATTTTTAAAGGCTTCTTTTTTTGATTTATACGATAAGCTGCTGGGCTTTAGTCTAGATAAACTATATTCGTCTGTAAAAAAACGATTTAATTTATCACTCAGTCCATTTTACGCCAGGATTATAACCATGTTAGTGCTACAGGTAACGCTTATGAGTACGGTTAAATCATTTATTGAGTCATCAACCGAGCTCCGCGAGCGGGTTGATTTATTAAACTTAACGCTATCGATTTGGAATTCTATTCAAAATAAAATTGATCAATGTTATAACCTTGGAATGCAGTCTCTGTTTGCTCGTTTACTAGCTGGACACCACACATCTCAATATTCGCCTCTCATTACGGCTGAAAGAAATAATGGATTTTTTTCAAATCCTACTTTAAGCCATAATGCCTCGCGAGAAGATTTATCCTGGTATAATCTTGCAGAAAGACTATACACTCATGATGGTGAAGAGGGCGATTTGATTAAGCCATTAGCTAAAGAGGCGGTGGATTTTTATGCCGTCACAGTGAAGGCATGCATTGACAGCAGCTTCGATAAGCGTGTGTGGTCAGTTATAAAAAGTAACTTGCTGTGCTCCTCGTCTGCTGAGGCCGCTAAGAGGGATCTCGATGGGCTTTTTAGAATTATATTAAATGAAATGGATCCGTATCTTACACTACGTTGCCATATGCTAATTGAAGCTATCAAATTTATCTCTCCTTTGAAAAAAGATTTTCCTGCCAATAGTGTTGTCCAAAAATTTATTACAGAGTTTATGCTTATTTATGGGGAGAAACTCAAAAAAATGCTATTTAGGTGCATGGTGGGCGCCGGGTGGGGTAATGAAACGAGCCAGCTCGTTGTTGTCGCTAGTCTCCTGCATGATTCTTGTGTGAAACAACTTAAAGAGTGGTTCGAAAGATATAAACTCACAGAGAAACTAATGGCGAGTGACTGCAGTCTTCAGCATGAACTAACGGCGTGGAATAATGCTATTTTGGACAAATCCAAAGTTAGCTTGTTAGTGCATGAGGTTTTTAAAGAAGATAGAAGTAGTGGCTTTTTAAGCCACGCGATACAAGTGACGATTGATGGTGATGGTCGTCGTTCAGTGTCAAAAGTCTCGATGCAAGATATCTTTAAACCAAAAACTTAACGTCGAGTTGTGATGCGATAGTGGTATCTTGATACTCAAGCGTTTATGATTGCTTATTCATGGGTTGTTTGAATCAAAGCACATGACTGCTTGCGATGCCACATCCTTGTTGCTTGATGATGTAAATGTAAATTACTG
>CACHNP010000077.1 GCA_902581285.1 uncultured Gammaproteobacteria bacterium
GGCGCCTATTCCATTTGTGATTTACAATGGCCCTGTGGTGATGAAAGGTGGCATGCATTTGACTAAAGGCGAAATGCAACTAAAGCCGAGAGACACGGCTAAATCCGATTTGCATATTTATTACGACGGTCACGATGGTTATGATATTCGTTTTCATCTGCGAGCACTACCCGACACGACGAAGCCATTTACACAAGCGTTTTCAAAAGCACTGGGTATCGATGCGTCCATGGACGGTGTTTGGGTTGATTGGCATCTGAATCATATTGATCAAACGCCAGAAGCGATGCTTAGGCAGTCTCGATTACTGTTGGAAATTCGAAACTTCGATATGAAATCAATAAATCACTCTTCAAAATTAATGCGCTCACTGTCGCATATCCATTCTGATGATATAAAACTGTTAATCGATATGCAAAAAAAACGTTTGAGCTTTGATATGGATGGTTTTAGTGCTAACGGAAAATATCACGGGAAAAGCGTGAGTTTGAAAATTAAACATTTAGCACAAGATAACTTACATCTCGATTTGTCATCTTTTATTGATGCGATGGGCGATCAAGGTAAATTACTTCAACAGTTGTTGTATGTGCAGTCCAATATTAATAATTTAATGTCACATCTCTATACCAAGGAAACTCATTCTTCCGAATCGGGTGTAGAGTTTGTGGCGAAGTGGGGTTTAAGTAACACAATCAACCTAACCGGTTCATTTGATAGCACGTATCCTGGTTTGAAAGGTAATTCAAGTCATAGTCAAGTGGCGTCTCATGAGAAGGTGAAACTGGATTTAACGCTGAACATCGATGCACCTATTTTTACAAAATCGAGAGTTAAAGTGCACAATCTCCATGTGCTTTTTAATGGTACTCCTAGTGATACAAAGATGAAAGTCCGTTTTTCTGATGTGTTTTTGCAGGATAGTGAGAATCCTCTTGTTAGAAGACGTCTAAATTTATCAGGAGGCTCTTCTGATTCTAGTGTCAGTGGGGTCAATTGGGCCGATTTACATGTAAAGGAAACAGATAGTATTGATAATGTGTGCATTGATGTGCAACAGGGTCAAACGATACTGTCTCATGGTGTGTCGGTGTTTAAGCCAGCTCATGCTGCGATTCGTCACTGTTACCACTTCGATGCACATTCGGATGCAAAGCACGTGGATAATGAAAAAATGTTCTTTTTTATTAACTCCAATCCACATCAGATGCTGCAACAGTTGAAGCGCTCTCCTTTGTCATTGATGTATTCAGCACTTGCTTCTAGTGTGAATAATAACACCGTCTCTCACGGCAGTTTTACCTTGACTGATAGTAATGATCAGCACTTCAGTGGGGATGTTCGATTGTCATTCCCAACGGGCGTGATGTCACACCCTCGATTGTCGGGGAATGTGACTTTGGATAAAGACTTTTTCAAGCCGTTAATGGCCACCTATGATATGGTTAGGGATTTTCACAATCCGTCGTTATCACCCTTCAATCAGCCGGCTGGTGTGTATGCAAAGAAATTAGTGTCTCAGCACTGCCTGGATTTGAAATCGGGACATTATCATGCAACGTTGGCGACTGACCCTCGCGGTGGGCTCAAAACTTTACTCGTTAATGGTAAGCCTGTCTCGCAGTGTGCTGCAATTTTGACAGCAAGAAAACAGACAGCCGATAAGAGCAAAGCAGCGTAAAACTGCTTGTTCGTTTTAATCAGCGTCAAGCCAGAAGGTTTTGGCGCTTTTCCTTATAATCAGTTAGTTACGCTCCAAACTTTCTGTTAAGCATGAATTAATACCTTGCTTTAATTGGGTTTATTGGTTAAAGTATTGTCAATTACTAATCTAAATAAAGGTATCAATCGTATGAATAAGTGGGTTAAGTCGCTATTGGCTGTTGTTGTCGCTGGATTTTTTATGGTTTTCTTGGTGTTGCCACCGCTGTTCGCAAAAGCCAGTCGTCATCGTGCAGATGGCTTGGTGAGTCATATCAATCAGTTGGTGCATAAGCTAGGGCTTAATGTGCATGCATCGATTAAGTACACGTATAAAGGCCTGTACTCGTCACAAGGTGAGTTGGATTTTACTGGCTCTAAAACGCTTAATTTGGCGCCTATTCCATTCGTGATTTACAATGGCCCTGTGGTGATGAAAGGTGGCATGCATTTTACCAAAGGCGAAATGCAATTAAAGCCATCTCAATTGGATGCAAAGTCTGATATCAAAGTGCAATGCGATGGAAAATCGGGTTATACCATTCTGTTTCATTTAGATAAGTTACCTTCGTCTATGCTGCCGTCTAAATCTTCGGGTACGAATATATCCATAGGTGGTGCATGGTTAAAGTGGCATATTGCGGATTTTAGTCAATCACCAACACAAGTGATTAATCATTCTCAATTTTCTATTGACCTTCGACATATTGAAGTTAATACGTCACATGCCCCAATGAGTTTTGACTATCCAATGTATAATTCCAGTTATGATTCCAGTAATACGCATTACATTACTATGATGGTGATGGGACTGTGTGAATCACTCATAGGCAAACATGATCATCTGACTATTGATGATTTGCAGGTATCTTTAGATATGGCAAATGAGAATGCTAATTTTGTTGTTAATGGTTTGAAATTTAAGGGTGATCACTTAGTAGGATACGGAAATCTTGTTGTAAAGATGAAGCAGTTAGCTATCAAAAATATCCATGTTGATTTACACAAATTTGTTGACGCCATCGGTAATCCCTACAAACAATCACAACTGTTGGATGACGTTGAGAAAAACATGCATAGAATTTCGACAGGACTAAAGAAGAATTCTCAGTTTAAATTAGACGGTCTTAACGTTAATATGAAATCATCATCA
>CACHNP010000078.1 GCA_902581285.1 uncultured Gammaproteobacteria bacterium
TGAAGTCGCGTTTGACGAAGGAGAAGACGAAGCGTCAAAAGAGTCCGATGTGGATCAAAATGTGGTAATCGACTCAAGTGAGAAATATTCCGAAGAGGATAGGCGGATGATGCAGCTCATTTGTGAGATGCACAAAGCGTTACACGAGGGAGATATGTCTGTTGTTTATGAACTTTGGAAAGATAAAAATGTCGAGATGTCGGTTGACATTAGTGAGGCGGATTTGAAATCCAAAGAGTTTCGCGATTGGCCAAAATTCAATGTGAATAACAAGTATGCATCTTATGAGGGCGATAATTATGTTTGTAGTGTGTGTCATAGTGACGCAGATCATTGTCACCTCAAGTACATCGATGTTGATCTTCTCATGACCGATTATAAGGAGCACATTAATCGAGTTGATTATTGTTTTGAGAATGAAGGGGATGAGGAGATTGTTAAAGCATATGAGGACTTGCATCATTTTCTCAGGGAAAATCAGGATAAAGTTGAAATTGTGATGGAGCATTTAAAAGGCTCTGACATTTGAAATTAACTGTGAGCTTTTTTGCTCTCTTACGATAGGGGCCTTTGGCCCCTTTTGTTTGTGATGATATTGCCCTCACTATAATAGTATCTTAATTTTATTTTTCTTATTGTGCTTTAAATTACTGCATTTTTTGTGTTACTATATATCAAATGATATTTAAAATCAGTGTCTTTAATACTTTTTATTTACGTTTGTTTGCTTAATTATTATTCGATGAAACGTGGTATTTTATCGGTGGTTTTGTGGTGTGTTGCTAAAACGAGAAGAGTGCAAAAAAATAAAGTATAAATTTATTGCATCATGCTTTTATGAAATAAGGAAAAAAATATGAGATTTATATCTGTGGATGATCCACTTAAGTACTATATTGAACATGGGTTCATTACACAGATTGAATTTGATAGCAAGCGAGCATTGATTCAATCTAATTTGCGTTCAAAAGAAGTTCAGCAATTGGTTTCTAATCAGATCGTTTCATTTGAGAAAATACAACAGTTGACTGAGCGTCAGCTGGGCTATCTTCAGCAGACACCTGCATTTTTGAGTCTGTTGCTTTCTCGTTCAATCGAATCAAGGTGGCTGCTGGATGAGGCTTTGTTTCGCTACATGGATGAAGGCATCTTAACGTCAGAGGCGTTGGTTAAATTATCGAAAGAACAAAAGCTGCTGTTAATTAACGATACCGTTTATAATCTAGTTAAAGAAAATATTTTGAAGTGGACTCAAGCCATATTTCTTAAACCTGAAGAATTAAGGGCGCTGTCTGATTCAGATACCGTTGGTCGTGTGGTTGCTGGTCATTTGCCCATCGAGCAGGTTGTTTCTGAAGATACATTGAATAGATACGAATTGAGTCAAGCTCAAGAACAGCGTTCTCAGCATCGAGATGGCGATTATTGTTGTCCGGAATGCATGATTCGTCATGCTTTTTTTGATGCACTGAGAGAAACCATGGACGACTTGATGCCCGCTGTTGTTGTCGAGGTCACTACTGTTGTTGTACGGGGGATTGAAGCTGCTGCACGCCGAGATATCAATCATAATCAGAGTACGCACACAGCGAGTGTGCATAAATCAGTGTCATTAGCGCTAAATAAATTAAAGCATCGCTATACGTCATCTCTTAATGGAACAGAAAAAGAGGCGATTGCCCGTTTGGAATCACTGATTCAGAATGACGATAGAAATAAGGAGAAGCATGCTGTCGCAATTCGCTGTTTACAGAGGTTAGCTAGAAATGATGAATACACGGACTCTGTCTCTGGTGTCACTATAAAGAGGCTATTGGCGCTGGTTGATCGAATGTTGCTTGATGATGCGATGCTTTTGTGTGATCAGTCAACGGCTGTGAGCCATTTGATAGAAGCATTATATGAAATTCAGCGCGGTTATAACTTGTCAGAAGAAGGTGTCGACGATTGTAAAAGTCAAGACTTACCAATATGTCCAGCTGGTGCTATGAATAAACTCATCGAACGATTTTCGGGTGTGCATTCTTATTGTGAGATTCGATTTGTAACGCCACAGACAGCGTCACGAAAACTACAGTCCTTGGTCCGAGAAGTGGTTGTGGATCATTTTATCGATCTTTTAAAATCAGGTACTGGCGCAACGGAGTTGAGTCTAAATCGCTTTTTTGGTTTCATGCTATCCTGTTTTCAAAGTGATGTGTCTTTATTATGGTCGCAAATTGTCAGCAAAGTTAATCACTTTATGCAGCTTGAATTTTCTGATCATCTCGAATTATCCGAAGAATTTATCAATACGGGAAAATACGTTTGCCTGGATGATAATGTTGACTGGTCTAAGATTTTGCCGCACTGGGAATTGTCTGAGCTTCGTCGTCATTATTGTTCTGTTCTATTGAGAACGAATTTGGATCTGTGGAATTCGCTTTATTCGTCCGAAGCTGATTCTAGTGTGGTGATGGTTCCTGCCGCTCGTGAGAGTTTAGATTTCGCACAAGGCAAGCGTCTTCTTTTCCTTTATGCCATGTTGTTTATGCTGTTAGGTCACGAACCAGTTCTAAGTAATAAAGTATCAAAGGATTCCCTACTGGATGCTGACCCAGTGAGGTTAATGAAAAACGTAGACAGTGAATCAGTTGACGATTCGCGATGCGAATGTTGTTCTATGTGAAGTCTGTTTTTTTAGACTAATGGGGCAGCGTGGCATTGAAGATATCGCCGCGATTTTTTTTGTCTTCATTAATTATTCTATTGTGGTTAGCTTGTTGCGTCAGTGTGTATGCAACAGTGTGGATTGGTTGGCCCATTGTTGTGATGCTAAAATCCTTTT
>CACHNP010000079.1 GCA_902581285.1 uncultured Gammaproteobacteria bacterium
TTTTTTGAGGTGCTCACCATCTCAGAAAGGGGGTTATATAATCCACGGCAGGTTGTCATTAAATTTTTGACTTCCTTGAAATAAATTGAGTGCAGTGATTTTAATTCGTCTGGAGCAAGCACTCTTAGTATCTCCTCAGCATCATTTTTGGCATTATTATTTTTAACATGTTTCGATAGTCGGTCGATAGCGAGACTTGCCTCCTCACGATTTTCCCAGCCTAACTTAACTGAGGTCACTGACTCTGGAATACTAGCTAATGCCTCTGCAAGCTCGGCTGATGTTTTACGTTCAAGCTGATTGCAAGACAAATCCAATGATACAATTGTAGGCTGGATAGCCTCAAATGCTAGTTTAAGCTCGGTGCCCGTTTTATTGAGAAGATCGTTGTCAGCCAAATTCAATGAGGTCACCGAAGCCGGGATACCTGCAAAAGCCTCTGCAAGCTCGTTGCTTAGCATTCTCCCAAGGTGATTTCTAGATATGTCCAATGTGGTTAGTGTGTTTGGGATGCCGGTAAAAGCCTCTGCAAGCTCGGCCCCTGTTTTCTCGTAAAGATAATTCGCAGCCAAATTCAATGAGGTCACCGTTTTTGGGATGCCCTTAAAAGCCTGTGCAAGATCGGATCCTGTTTTCCTATGAAGATAATTCTGAGATAAATTCAAAGTGGTCACATTGGCCGGGATGCCGGTAAATGCTTCTGCAAGCTCGGCCCCTGTTTTAAAACTAAGTTCATTATGATGTAAATCTAAAGTGGTCACATTGGCCGGTATGCCGGTAAAAGCCTCTGCAAGCTCAGCACCTGTTTTCTGCCAAAAAAAATTGCAAGACAAATTCAAAGTGGCCACAGAAACCGGAATGCCTGCAAAAGCCATTGCAAGATCGGCACCTGTTTTCTCTACAAGCAGATTGTTAGACAAATCCAACGAGGTCACTGTGGTTGGGATACCGGTAAAAGCCTCTGCAAGCTCGGAGCCTGTTTTCCTCCCAAGAAAATTACAAGTCAAATTCAACATTGTCACATTAGCCGGGATGCCGGTAAATCCTTTTGCAAGCTCGGCGCCTGTTTTCTTGTGAAGTTGATTGGTAGACAAATTCAATGATATCAAATTGATCGGGATGCCGGTAAAAGCGACTTTAAGCTCGGCGCCTGTTTTGCTGCCAAGTTCATTCTCAGACAAATTCAATGTGGTCACATTAGCCCGAATTCCTGCAAAAGCCACTGCAAGATGGGCGCCACTTTTGTTTCCAAAATGATTGTGTGACAAATCCAATGTGGTCACATTAGTCGGGATGCCAGTTAAAGCCTTTGCAAGCTCTGCGCCTGTTCTATTGCCAAGATCGTTAATAGATAATTTTAATGAGGTCACCGAATCAGGGATAGCAGCAAATACCACTTTAAGCTCGGTGGCCGTTTTCCTGTAAAGTTTGTTAGCAGTCAAATCCAACATGGTAACATTAGCCGGGATGCCCGCAAAAGCTACTGCAATCTCAGAGATTGTTTTGTTTCCAATGTCATTCATTTCATATCGATGATACATGGGGCATTCCGACCTATTTTAAATTCCAACAGTACGCAATCACTTAATAAACCCGTTGGTATCTAGAAATATGAGCAAACTCTACTTTTTTGTTTGTGCGTAATTTACAACGCGCGGCTCCCACTGTCCAGGGGGGTAAGTACTGAAAGTGATCCATTTCGATCTCTATACTTCTAACTATTTGTGCTATCTTAGATCGACGTAAATCAATAGGGAAGAATGTAGTCCAAGTCGCTATTTATCCGATTTGAAAAAGTTCTTGCTTCACTTATTGATTTGACTTTCCTAGGTCTTCTTATTGTTTTGTTCAATCAGTGTTCAGTTAAGATTTGTTATCAATAAGTTCGTATTCACTAGAAAAATCACTTGCATTTAAAAATTTTTCCAATAATCATTATGAATTAAGCTTTTCTATAGCATGATGAATTTATTTTTCTGTATTACTCTTTATGTCACAGTAACTCCTACATCCCTACTTAAATGTGGCGCTCTCTTTTAGAAGTCACGCTGATAATAAACTACTGGAAATTGTTTTTTATGTGTCTCGTTGAGAAACGTGACAGTGTTCTAGCTATGATAAAGCTATTTAACTGATGATGCATCTATAAGATACAGGTGCTTCAGTGTCATTACTCGATAGGTTTTCAGCAGGCTATCTTTATCTCGCTGATAAAGTGCCACGTTCCGATTGGCTTTCAGTAAACATTCTTTCGTCATAACACTTATTCAGGATTCGCCCCAAGTCTATGTCACCATAAAGGAATGGAGCAAAAAAACAAGGAAAAACACTATGCATCATTCCCTCGGGAAAATCTCCTATTGAGCTTGATGTCCCTTCTTTTTTTTGCGTACCCACAATCTCTGAAACAGCATTATACATCCCGCGGGATGTTGTCATTAAATTTTTTAGCTCTCTAAAATAAATGGAGTGCAGTACTATTAATTCGTCTGGAGCAAGAGCTCTTAGTATCTTCTCAACTTCAACCTTACCCTTATCACTTTTAACATGCTTAGATAGTCTACCGAAAGCGTTTCTTGCCAGCTCATGATTGTCCCAGCCAAACTTAACTGAGGTCACTGTCTCTGGAATACAGGCTAAAGCCTCTGCAAAGTCGGTACCTGCTTTCTTCTTCAGATTAGTCTTAAAAAACAACTCCGCTAAAGTCACTGTTTTAGGAGGACCCCCAAAAGATGTTGCAAGATGATTATGTGACAAATCCAATGTGGTCACACTAGTCGGGATGCCGACAAAAGCTTCTTT
>CACHNP010000080.1 GCA_902581285.1 uncultured Gammaproteobacteria bacterium
TTTTGTGGGTTGATAGATGATTGTTGGGAGGGATTATTATGGTCAAATCTGAATTAATTGATAAAATTGCAAAAAACAGTATGCAATTGGGACGAGCGGATATAGAGTCGACTGTCAATAAGGTGATTGACATGATGAGTGAAACACTAGAGCAAGGTGGGCGTATTGAAGTTCGTGGTTTTGGTAGTTTTTGTCTTCATTACAGGCCGCCTCGTCAAGCGCATAACCCTAAAACAGGCGAACGTGTGATCACTAAAGGCAAACATACGCCTCATTTTAAGCCAGGAAAAGAACTTCGAGAACGTGTGGACCGCAGTCGTGATATGGGTATCGCTATCAATGTGGCAGATTCTAATGTGCTGGCTTCTTCAGACGAGGACTAGTGTATCCAATATTATTTTAAAAAGATGAACCGGTTATTCCTGGCTCATCTTTTTTTTATTTTTTTTCTGACTCGGCATAAGCTCTAGCATTTTAATTTTTAAATTGTGAGAGCAAGCTTCACGAATGTCATACATTCTTAATATAGCGAGATGGTCCTGCCAAGCTTTTTTGCTTTTCTTGATATTAGGAATCACTATATATCGATTATTTTGGCTTTCATGGTGAAAGCTTTCTGAATCGCGACGTTTTAATACCCGTACTGTGATTTTATCTTGCTGTGCCTCATTGATATAGGTGATGACGTCATTCATGTTTCGTATTTTGTGTTTATTGATCTGAGTAATTTGAGCTCCTTCGTAGTGGCGGTAGCCGATCGTGGATTGGCTATTGAGTACCTTATGGATCACAACGATCTCGGAATTTTCTTGACGCTTTTCAGGGCTGTATGTGCTTTTTAAGTCATTTATAGTCAGGACTTTAAAAACAACTCCAGATAGGATCATGTAAGTAGGTTGTTCTTTGTGCACCCACTTAATAAGCTCAAGGTCTTCTTTAGTGTGACTCAAAGGTATATTTCTTTTGTATTTTTTTCCATTACGCAGAAATTCAACTTGGATTGTGTCACCAATCGATTTATTTTGAAATAAATACTCGAGATCGATCCATGTGTTGTTGTGGTAAATACGACCTTCATTGGACACTTTATTTCCGTCTATTGATTGTATGACGTCTTTTGATTGTAAAATTTCAAAGGCAGATGACATGGTGGGAACATGAGTGACTAGCACACCAGACTGATCATTAGTTAGGTAGTGGTGCTGGCGGATTAAAGGGTTTTCCATTGACTGATAGCTGATACCAATGTGTGGAAATCCCGTGTGTTTGTTTTTCAGTGAATTGTTGATAAAGTGTTGTAACACTTCCACTGGAATGATAAATCCTTGGTTATTAATGGATCCTTGAAAAGGGATTCCAATTAACTCGCCTCGTGTGTTAAGTGCTGCACCACCGCTGTTTCCTGGATTAATGGCAGCTGAGATACCGTACTGCAAGCCATGCCAACCGCTGTGAGCATATTCATCAATTTCTTGTCGTGCAACGACACCGCTGGTAATTGATATTTCCTCGCCAAGCTGAGGAAACCCAAGCACATAAACGGTTTCACCAATATCGAGCCACTTATCATATAACCGTAAAGGCTCAACTTTATTAAATAGTTCTTGAGGTAGCTTTAATAAGGCGCAATCACACTGATCATTGATCGCAATCATGGATGTTCGGTAGGTTTCTCCTTGAAATGGTAGTCGAAGATGAATTGTCACAGCACCATTGACAACGTGCGCATTGGTCACGACGCATAGAGTATCACCGTATTTTATGATAAAACCAGAACCTGATGCCATTGAAATAAAAGGAGCCGACCAAGGAGTTTGATGATCGTAAATTTTGTAAGTAACCTCAATTTTAAGAATAGAGGACTGATGATCGTGCATGATACTTTGAGCCGATGGGGCGCTTCTACTCATGAGGCTGACTGCTGGAATTGGTCGTTGTATCTCGTTATCACTGGGGATAGCGGTGTTACGTTTTACCACCGGCATGATGTTTTGATAACGACTGGTTGTTTTCGTTTCAGCCTGATTTTTTTTATCAGATTTTTCTATTAAGCTCGCGTCATGATTTTGTTTAACGTCTTTTTGAGCCCGTGATCGATTTTGTTTTCTTTTTTTATTTCGATTTATTAAAACCAGAGGCAGTGCAATAGAGGTGGCCAGTGCGATTCCAATTCCGATTGATGTTGCAAGCATAATTTTCTCCTGATTTCTGATGTGCGCGAAATATAGACGCTTATTTCAAAAAAGCGAGTTTTTTTTATTTTTTTGTTCGAATTCAGGATCGATTTACTAATTGTGGGTCTGTATTGGGGTTTTTTCACTTGATTATGTTATTGGGTGGTTTGAGCTATAGCGGTGTGACGGGCAAATGATCGTTTTACTCACGCTTCCTATATGACGTCAATAGGGATTTTTTACAAAGGTTTTTTTTTACTATTCTGATACTAGAAATGTGTCGTAACAGAAACAAGCTCATAGTGATAAAACGTAGACTGTGTCATGTGAATACAGTGTCTCAGGCAGGTTCGAGTCCCTATCCGCTTGAGAGCTAAGTGAGTTTAGATTGCTTTAAGCTAATGCGAGACCTTGTTTTGCTGCTTTGGTGTACCATTGAGCTGCTATTTTTAAATCTTTTGTAACACCATGGCCATTTTGATACATCGTTCCTAAATTATTCTGAGCGTCTGTATCTCCTTGGTTCGCTGCTTTCTGAAACCATTTTACGGCTTTTTCATAATTTCGATCAACACCTTGGCCATCATCATACATCATGCCTA
>CACHNP010000081.1 GCA_902581285.1 uncultured Gammaproteobacteria bacterium
CTTGCGCAGCAGCTAATTGCTGATCACGCATCTGCTGCATGTGCTTTATCTCTGCCTGAACCAATGTGTCGGGAACCAGAATTTCGTTCTTATCAAGTAATGAGTTCATGAGATTTTCTTTAAACGTGTTTTTTAAACGATTTGTTACTTCTCGCTCAAGATTAGCCTTAACCTTATCTTTCAGCTCAGAAAAACCGCCTTCAACGCCCATTTTTTTCGCCAAGTCATCATCCAATTTAGGCAAAGTTGGCTCTGAAACAGCATGAACTTTAATCTTAAAAGTCGCATCTTTGCCCGCTAAATCTTTGGGTTGGTAATTTTCTGGAAACACCACCTCAAGTTCTGATTCATCACCGGCCTTCAAATTAACCAAACCATCTTCAAAACCTGGAACCATTTTCTTCGAGCCAATGACAACCTCAAAATCATCTGCCTTACCGCCGTCAAAAGCAACTCCGTTCATAAAGCCTTCAAAATCAATCTTCAAACGGTCGCCATCTGCAGCTGACCGCTCAACCTCAGTCCACTCAGCATGCTGCTGCTGAATTTGAACCATGGTTTCGGAAATATCATCATCCGTTACCGGAGCAACAGACTTTTCAACTTCCACACCAGATAACTCTTTCAACTCAATTTCTGGATACACCTCAAAAAAAGCAGAGTAGTGGTAAGGGTTATCTTTTTTCAAATCACCTGATTCAATGCGGGGCTGTCCCACCAACTTGATATCTTGCTCCTCCACCAGCTTAGGCAAGGAATTCTGAACCAGTTCACTCGCCACCTCTTCACACAAGCCCTTCGCAAATCGTGTTTCGATAACACTTTGTGGCACTTTACCTGGGCGAAAACCAGGGAGCTTAATTGTAGAGGAAATTTTCTTCAGTCGTTTCTGATAAGCAGCGTTTACTTCATCAGATGATATTTCAACTTGCAACTTTCTTTCTAAACCCTCTAGGTTCTCTAGCTTAGCCATATTTTAACCTCATGTGAAAAATTGAAAAGGTGGTGCGGGAGGAGAGACTCGAACTCTCACATCCGAAGATACCAGAACCTAAATCTGGCGCGTCTACCAATTCCGCCACTCCCGCATATAAACTTTATGAATATAATCCGCGTATTGAACAACAATTTCAAACTTTTCTCAAGCGTTTTTTTACATTCACCTCACAATACTACAAAAAAGCACCCAGATAAAAAAAATAGCGCCCGAATACCACCACAGCAAGCCAAGAAAACAAGCAGAAAGACCAAATTATGACCAACCATTCACCAAGACCGCTACGCTTGCTGTGTTGCAAAATCAGCAATCTTGACCGCCAACTGACCTACCATTTGGTTTGCATTGTATGCGTAGCTATAGGCATCGGACCTTGTTGGTCGCTGCGCTGAAAACACACGCTCACGAATCACCCTACCGCTTGAAACATTAATCAAAGCCACATCGATAGCACATGACACCACCGGACGTTTTGAGTTAACCAAACTTTCGTTTAGATACAATAGCCGCGTGGCTAACACAAAATCGGAAACATTGGTTGATGGCGTCATAACCACTGCATGAAAATGTTTTTTGTTCTGCAAAGAACGCATGATAACAGGAAGTATTAACTGTGATGGAGGCGCCACCCATTGGTGATAGGCAAAAGACTCCAATTGATGTGGCCTCGATACATAAATCATGTTACTGGTCTGGTAACCAGGATTCGACAACATTGTCTGCAACAATAACGTTTTATTTTCAGAAACAGCGCCCGTCGACGTTGTGGCCGACAACGAGCTTGTTGCACCGATAGTGTAATGACTAACTGGCTTCACCTTCACTGGAGACAGAACACCACACGAAGACAAAGACAACAACAACACAATACATATCACTATACGCATATTACGCCTCCCCCGGACCTAATGAAGAAATTCGACGCCCCCGAACTAACGATGAAGGCTCATGCTTTAACTGAGACGCCAACTGGTTAACTTGAAGCGTTAATGTATTCAACCTTTGTAATAACTCTGAGACCTGTGGCATTGACTGCTGAGAAAAATTAGTGACAGCGTGGTCACTGGTCGTCGACAAGGTTTTCACTGAGTCCAATGTTTTTTCGACTTTGCTCATAACAACTGGCATTTTATCTGATGCTTTTTTTATTTTACCCATGGAATACTGCATATCGATCAAAGTCTGATTTATTTGCTTCTCCTGCGCTGCTACGACCCCGGTCACAACTCGTATATTTTTCATCGTCGCAGAAACATTGTCTGCATTCGCTTTTGTTAAAATAGACTTTAAGCCACCCGATGACTTCTCTATGTTAGTGGTTATTTCAGGCAATTTATTCATCACCGAAGAAAGCCCAGATACACGCAAAGGGACTTCCGGGTAGCGTTGACCAGGCTGGGCTTTCAGCAGTGTCCCCAGCTCTCTTGTGCGATTTAGACTTAAATAAGCAGGCCCAGTCAAACCCGCCTGACCGAAAGTGGCGTAAGTTGAAGTCGTCATAACGATACTATTATCCACCCTAAAAAGAATCTGCACACGCCCCGGTTTTTTGGGATTAGGTATGCTTATACTGTCGATATAACCAACCTTTACCCCTGAATAACGCACATCTTGATCCACCTCCAAGGAACCAATGTCTGACGTTACGATTTCATAAGTATGGTATGCCATTACACGATAGCCAGCGTACAACCAAAAGAAAAAAGCGACTAAAAC
>CACHNP010000082.1 GCA_902581285.1 uncultured Gammaproteobacteria bacterium
ATCTAAGGATTACCCCGTGCTATTTTCTATTTTTAAACGGATAGATGGTAAAAGCGCCAATCATGTAGCTTTTGATGAGGCCATAGCGGGGATTGCTTCAAACCCACATCATCGCTCTCGTTAAAAAAGGGCAGGTTATACATAGTGTTTAGAGTACATCAAGTAAAAGATTGGCATGATGATTAAAGATAGGCTCGAAAGCACAATGGTCACTTGATTGTTATCTGTATTGAGCCCCCTAATCGTGTAAAAGCCAAAAAGAATAATTAGTATCAAAACAAACATCGTCATTTTGATTATGGGTTTTTGGATGTTCATGCGTATTAGTAATTTTGGCAATAGGTGGGTGAAGCAAAGATGAATAAAAAAGAAAACAAGATAGATCGCTGGAACGAAAATAATCCAGGGAGAGGTGTGAGTAAAGTATAGAAAACCGGAGATATCGCCATGCCCTGAAAAGCAACGTTGAACAAAATAAGAAAAACATTCGCCTAAGTTCCATATGAATAACCAAAAAGTTATCCACATAAGTAATGGCCGTTTAAAATGATGGTAGGACAAAACAATTGCTAATGTGAGTGTGAAACCTCCGTTGATCAATAGTGGGGGGATGATGGAAATCAATGCTGCAATAAAGGGATGTCCAGCTTTACCAATGTCAACGTACTGAACCGCTTCATTAATGTTGGCAAAATAGATTAAGTTACGCCAGCCGGTCCCACCATAATCGATGGCAAACGGACTGGCTTTAAAGCCAAATACCCAGGCGACACCACCATGCGTCCATTCATGAAGTAGAACAGTCATAAGACAACAGACCCAAGCGATGATCAAATAAAAGAGAAATAGATAGTTTTGTCGACAACGAAGGGCTATGTTAAACATATTTATTTCTTCCTATTAAAAAAATATCATATTATATAAAGCGATAATTATCAAAGTCGCGGATTATATACACTTATAGATGTTATCCACATTGTTTTTTACAATTAAAATTCATTAATTAAGGAACTGGATTGATGTGAATGACCAACAGACAATCGGTCCCATTGAGCATAAGAACCACCACCACAAACCCATTAAAATAATCACACCTTACCCTGAAGTTGCTTCCAGCTCAGATTAAATCGAGCCAAGTATTTACTCAAACGATCAGCATCATTAGCCGATCTCTTCTTCTCACGAGTTTGTGAAAATAGTTTTCTACCCGCGGCACTCAGCGAACTTTCTGCTCGGCACACACCCAACACAGCGGTCAACTGCATGCGATCGAATAAATCCAATGAATCAATTTCATGTTGGGTTAAAAGTGATTCCAAGCTGCTCGTGTTAATTTTATCGGATTGAGTAGACCACGCAAGTTCGAGTCGGGATATTTCAGAATCCACTTCACTAACTCGTATCCGCCCTCCTTCAGCGGATATCGCCATTCGATTAACAGACGCCGATAAATCACGAAACCCGCTGCTCCAAATGGCTTTTTTTGACTGACAAAAGCGCAGGTACTTTTCCTTAGCCTGCTTATTAAAGTTGGCGTTCTGAACGTGGGCTTGAACAAAGGCACTAAGCTCAAAATCAATGTTGGGCTCAAGATCCTCTTTTCGCTCGACCAAGCCAGGCAAGCGATAAACCCAGTGACCCACTCGCGCCAATAAATCACCTCTAAATGAACCGACTCGAACTAGCTCTTGCAAGTCTCGACTACTTGAAGCAATAATCTGGCACTCACAATCGACCTCTTTATCGGAGCCCAGAGGGTAATATTTTTTTCTCTCAATCATATTGAGCAACATCGCCTGCTCGCTTAACCCAAGATTCGAGATATCATCGAAAAAAAGCACACCCTGCTTTGCCTCAGACACCAAACCAAATCGACGACTAATAGCACCGTTAAACGCCCCCCTTACATGACCGTATAAATCCGAGCATGCACGCTCACCTCGAAGCTGAACACAACTTACCTCAACGAATTTCCCCGTCACTTGGTGGCGACGCCTCTTTAATTCGTAAATGGACTTTGCTAAACGAGATTTACCGCTTCCAGCAGGCCCAAGCAATAAAATTGGCGAAGTGGATTTTATCGCTACTTTTTCAATGTTATCGATAAGGCGATTAAATGCCATATTTTTCGTATCGATACCCAGCTTTAGTAATGATGCCGCTTGCTGACGCTCCTGCGTAAATCGCTGGGCAATTTTATCGTACTGCGATAAATCCAAATCAATAATCGCGACCTCGCCCGGCGCCGACTTATCCTTTCTAGGCGGCCCTGACTGTAATAATCGCGCAGGAAAATAGCGTGACTCTGTCAGTAGGAACATGCATATTTGCGCCACGTGAGTCCCTGTTGTGATATGCATGTAATAACTTTCATTATCAAGATCAAAGTTATAGCCTTGAGAAAAATCATGTAATGCACCATACACTTCTTCAAAGTCCCACGGATTGTTCAAATCAACTACATGCAGTCGCACTTCCGTCTCAGGAGACACTCGCTTGATATCTTGTATCGTTACTTCAGCCAACGCACGAGAGCGCTCAGCCGCTAACAACTCAAAACGATCGACCACCATATCCTCATGCTGACACAAACTCACTGACGGTCGCCATTTCTGCCAACGACGATGCGTCCTACCCGCCTCATCCAGCACGGTCCCCAAAAAACCAATCACC
>CACHNP010000083.1 GCA_902581285.1 uncultured Gammaproteobacteria bacterium
TACAAAAACTGCTGTAAAACTGAGTTCTTTTAAACATAAAGAGACACAAAGAGACTCCGTCATTGCGAAGAGCGTTAGCTCTGATGCAATCCAGAAAAACACAGAGGAATACGTATGCTTGAACGCCATCCAGTCGTTTATATAATGACGAATAAGCGCCATGGAACATTGTACACTGGTGTGACGAGCAATATTGTGCAACGAGTCTATCAACACAAACAAGTGGCTACACCAGGATTCACCAAACAGTATGGATGTAAATCTTTGGTTTATTATGAGCAATACGATGATATGAATAATGCAATAGCTCGTGAAAAACAGATAAAAAGTGGCTCTAGGAAAAAAAAGCTAATTTTAATTGAACGCATGAATCCAAACTGGGAAGACTTATATGAAACCTTGCTTTAAGAACTGGATTGCTTCGGAGCTAACGCTCCTCGCAATGACGGGACGGGAAAGAGGTGGATTGCTTCGGAGCTAACGCTCCTCGCAATGACGGAAGAGCTGGATTGCTTCGTCGCTAATTAAACTATAATGATGATATTTGGCTAAAAGTTTTCACTGGTGTGCTGTAAAAAAAGATTGTGTTTGGCGTATTCTCCACTGAATGTATCTTGGTTAAAAATGTATGGTTTAATTGTATTGTCATTGACTGCCTTTAAACTTCCAGTAAAATTTCCTGCAATGAATAAAATGAAAAAGTGCTTAAATAAGTAGCGTGGGTTCTGGTTGGGGTTGTGCTTTTTTGCTTCTACGTGATGTTGTATTGAAAAATGAGCAGCAAACTCAAAATGCTGATTACTTGCGTTCAAAGAAAAGGTATAGGGAACGTATTGTCTGTAATGTTTCAGAGGGTGAATTTTTTCAGTGTGTATCTTGATTTTAATTTCGGTGTGGTTAAATCGAATGCTGGTATTATTGGTGTGAATAACCAAATCCATGAGAGCGTCGGAACCACGATACGACTGAAATACAAATTGAATATCGTCACTCATGTGTGAGAAAAAAAACCAAGACAGATTAATAAACAGGGTCTTTCCGGCTGAGTTTTCAAAGTAACTGCGTGCATTAATAGAGTAATTTTTATTTTTATCGTCACTGGTAGACACCGTTACTTCACCTTTGACATGACTATCTGATATTAACCATGGATAGGTAACTTGCCAATATTGCTTTTTTATACCCATATGTGTATCTGATATGGTGTGTGTCTCGTTACAGCGGTTGTTTGTATAAAATGTTAGGTCGATGGACCATTGATTTTCTATAAGTTTTACACGACAAGTTTTGTCGTCGCTGTATGAAAATAGAAAAGGTTCATGTGATTCTGTTGGCCATTGTTTTTTTGGTGATACGTTTCTTGTTGATTGCATCCGAAAAAGTTTAAAAGATTGGTTCTCATTATGAAAAACACCGTATGCAATGAGAATCACCCCGCTTGGTATGCCGGTTCTTCGTTCTGGGTTAATCAAGCAGAGTCCAAAACTACCTGTGATGACAGGGTGAGATAACATGTGGTAATTCCATTCAATGGAAAGACAGGGCTCTTGAGCTTGATTGAGTGTATTCCATCGAAGAAAATCCATTTTTCTTCTCTCAGAAGGTGTCGTAACACGATTCTTTTTTGTTTTTTTACAATCGAGAATTTTCAATAAGAGTTTAAGGATGAGTCGCATAATTGTTATCTTTTTTACACTCTTGTCATCATATGTATCTGACGTAAGAATGTCAATTTCATGGTGTCACTGGGAGTTGTTTCCACTCACACGGCCGATGCTGTAGTTCCTGCAGTCTGAGGTTGCGCCTCATATTCTTTTTTATCTTTGCTCAAGAATCGACTTAATATTGTTATCAGTGCAGGCGCTATTGCGGTGCTGGTCAAGACAACATGCGGTTGTAAGCGGCTATTTTCAGAGAACGCAGCAGCTATTATATACAAAGCTACACTCATTCCTGTTGTTATGATGGTTTCTAATTGGGAATATCGGTATTTTTTTTCTAGCATAGCCGTGGTGGTTGCTTGAACCACCCAAAGGCCTAAAAAGTTTACTAACATATTAAACCAACGGGAGAGAAAATGGCTGGCGCTGGAAATGGATGAGGCTGTTGCATCCGTAAAGATAAACGCGATATCGGGCAAAAGGCCTTCAAAGGTTGTGCTTATTCCTTCTTGAAAGTTTGCTTCTTGGCCTTTTTTTAACAAATAAAAAGAAGAAGCTCCCAGTACATAACCACCCGCAATAAATAACGTCATAGTGGAAAAGTAGCATAGGTGATTTTGCTTGGCGCACCAGCCGCCACTGGCTTTATTGGCGGTGCTGTAAATGCAATCAGTCTTGATGACTTGGATTTTAAAATTGACCCTCGTCTCACTGTAAGTAGGTAATGCCGTCAGGTGTGTTGTTAGCGGATTGCTTCGGAGCTGTCGCTTCTCGCAATGACGAGAAAAACATCACATGAAACAATAATAAAAAGCTAACAATTTAATGACGAGTACTTAATGGTTGATATGTCGTTGGTCAACATGAATAATCCAATCAAGACAAAGTACAAAAACTGCTGTAGCACTGAGTTGTTTTTAAATACAACGAGGCACGAAGA
>CACHNP010000084.1 GCA_902581285.1 uncultured Gammaproteobacteria bacterium
TCCTATTATTTCTGTTGCGCGTTTTTTTGTAAAAATTGAGCTATTTCCTTGGGTTTTACGAGGCGGGTGTTATCTTTATGTATGACAATCGATTCGATTTTTTTAATGCGAAACATCAATCTTTTTGCTTCACGTTTGGGATCGTCTAGGGTAATCGCAGAAATAAAGTCTGGGCTAGTTCGTTTTTTAATTATCGATGATAGATGCAGATTGAACTTTGGCATATGAAAGCGACGATTCTCTTCGTATGATTTACTTTTATAGGTTATAGTGATTGAGTTTTCTTTATCTCTTTTTTCTTTTTCGAATTGTTTTCTTTGTGTGGCGATTTGTTTTTTTAATCGTCGAGGGAATGCGGCTTCAACGTTCTTTATATTTACGATGAATTGCTTTTTTAGATTGATCTGGATATTTTCTTTCCCAACATTAACGGAAATCCATTCAGCATCAGGGGATGATTGATTGATGCTGTTAGGATCGCAAGAGAAATTCTGAATTTTACCATAGTAATTGATATAAACAATGTTGAGTGAATAGTTTTTATCTTCTGTTTTGCTGGTCCACCTTTTAGATGACTGTATTGTTTGTGTTAGATATATTCTATCTTTTTCTGATATTTTTTCTTCTGCAACTGTTTCTGTTTCTGTTTCTGTTTCTATTTCTGTTTCTGCGCCTGTTTTTGCGCCTGTATCTTTACCTGAATTGTGCGCTATGAATTGTTGTAATATTTCGTTTGTCTTGTCTGAACTTGTCTTTAAGTTTTTTATATCGCTTTCTAACTTATTAGTGTTTTTTCTATAACAGACAAACATGACTATTAATATGACAACGGTGATTAGAATTGCGCCTATTTTTAAAGTTAGTCCGTCCATAAATCCTCCCGGTTAGTGATGCTATTCATTGTGTCGTGTTTACCTGATATTTCAGTGAGGCTTCTACCTCTGAAGTTTGGCGTCACAAAAAAAAGGTTCAAGAGATGGCTCTCTTAAGTTACAACGTATTTATTATATTTGCACAATGTGTAATAAAAGACCATGTAAACTTTGGGTTAATTTCTTAAATCGATGCGAATCATGCAGTTACAGCGGTTGCTGTTTCAGGAGAAGTTTCCTGTTGGTTATTTTGTTGTCTATCTGCTAGTGAGGGTTTTTTAAATTGATTTTTCCAAACAAAAAAAGCCGATTCAATGTGCCCGTGTTTAATTAGCATGCGACGGTGTTGCAATGAAGGTAGGCCCATTTCCCGCAGTGTGGAAAAGGGTATTTTTTTGAAATAGCCTTTTTTATGTCCTTTACCGAAAACCCAATGCAGGCATTCTTCCGCTAGCCATAAGTCGAGTCGTCGCCAGCAGGCTTCGTCTTCCACGTGTCGTAAGTAATAATCGATTAAGGCGACACCGTGTACACCGCTGTTAATGACTCGTTTGCAAATTCTAACTGCAAGCTTGGCGCGTTTATAAGGGTTGGTGACGCGACGGTGGCGTTTGGTTTGTTTTTGTAGCGCGTATTTGAATAAGTTGCAAATTTTTCGAAATTTTTCACGTGACAGAGAGATGTGGCCTTGGCCCGAAAACGTTAAACCAAGATGTCGAAATTGGGAAACGCTTTTAAATTCGTCGTGATCGGGTCCATCTAAAACCATGTTTTGAGAGTGTGACTCTTTGAATTCTAGATTTAGACCGGCGATTTCGGCTTCAAATAGCGTGATGGCTTGGTTTGCGGTTTCTTTGTTACTGCTGAGGATTAAGAAATCATCCGCATAGCGAAACGCGCTTAAGCCAGGTAAGGCATTGAGCTTATGGTCTACTTTGTTTAGTACTAGATTGGCAATAAAGCAGGAAATGGCGGTACCAAAAGGTACGCCTTTCTCTGCGTGGTGCAACGTGTTCTGGTTGTCATAGTAAGTAAACTTGACACGGGAAGCGAGTAATTCATAAAGGTAATCGTCTTTTTTGAAGTGTTGTTGCAAAATAGCCAGGCAGCTCTCGTGATCAATCGAGTCAAAGTAGTTTTTGATGTCTCGTTTGATAACGTAGACTGGGGATTTTCTTTGTCTTAAATCTTTTTGAATGTCTCGTTGGCATTGGTTCACGCCAAAACCGTGTATTCTATAAGCGTAAGAGTGTTGGTTGAATGATTCATCGAATTTAAAACATAACTCACGATACAGCATAAGGTCCACTAGGCGTTCTGCCCAGGGGTAAATGTATAAGGTTCGAATTTTCCCATTAAAATTGTATTGCCTGGCATCGGCATGGCCGAATGAAAATTGTTTTTTTCTCAGTTGTTGATGAATTTTATTGAGATCTTTTATCCCATTACGAGCGAAATCATAAAAGGTTTGACCATCGTGAGAATGCTGCCAGCGTTGATGATGAAAAAAGAATGGTTTAGTGTACATTCGAACAGCGGCTTTGTAGAGCGCGGCTTCGGAGTATAAACGTTGCCATGAAGTTGTAACGGAACTATTTTTTTTGTTTTCGTTGGTCATACTTTTTACTCTAACAAAGCGAGCATGAATTGTAAAATCGAGGATTTGGTATT
>CACHNP010000085.1 GCA_902581285.1 uncultured Gammaproteobacteria bacterium
TAATAAGATGCGATCGCATTTCATCAGCCAGAGTGAGCCGCTGGGTCTCGTTCAGATTCTTGAGATCTTTAGGGTTGCGTATTTTTTTGAGCAAGTTTAACTGTGTTTTAATTTTACTCATAATGACGGTGTTTTGTTTCAATTTAAAGTATCTGTATGATGCCTCTTTGCTGCTTTATTATCAAGCTATTTTATTGTGACAGGATTGGGTTAGATGTCATCAGTTCGAATGAAATCAAGTAGTTGATTCAAAATCCGGGTGTCATTAGGAAGTGAATTCAACGCTGTAATACAGGCCTGTTTCGTCTCGATCAAATGAACTTTAGCGGCATCTAGTCCCATAACTGATGGAAATGTCGATTTATTGTTTTCTTGATCTGACACACTTTTGTGCGTGATATCACTTCGTCCAGTGTGTTCTAGGATGTCGTCTCTGATTTGAAAAGCGAGGCCGAAATGGTCGCCAAAGCGGGACAGTGTGTCCAGTTCTGTTTGGTTACAGCCCGCGATGGTTCCACCCATCAGTACCGCGGCTTGAATAAGTTTGCCTGTTTTATGGCGGTGAATTTGGCTAACATCAGCCAGAGAAGAGTGGGTGTTTTCCGCTTTTAAATCGAGTACTTGACCTAAAATCATGCCCTCATGCCCGATGTGTTGACATAAAATGTGGATGAGTTTGAGGCGCGTTTCAGCTGGTAACAAAGCCTCACTTATTATTTGAAATGCCAGTGTTTGTAAAGCGTCTCCAGTGAGAATAGCCGTGGCTTCGTCAAATTGTTTGTGACAGGTGGGTTGTCCTCGCCGCAAGTCATCGTCATCCATCGCAGGAAGATCGTCATGAATTAGCGAAAAGCAATGAATAAGCTCAATGGCGATTGCCGCGTTATCTAAGTCAGTTAACCTTGAACCAAAGCTCAACCCCGTCGCATAAACAAGTAAGGGTCGTAGACGTTTTCCACCACCTAGAACGCAGTGACGAAACGGTGCTGTCAGCTCATTGTTAGTGGGGAGTGCCCGAGCAAGTTGCTCTTCAATATGATTCTTCAAGCTTTGCGCTTCAGTCAGTTGCGTCGGTGTCATGATTGAACTCGTCAAGTTTGTGTTGTTGATTTAAAATTTTGATCCGTTGTTCGGCTTGATTAAGAGTGGATTGGCAGCCACGTACTAATGATACGGCTTTTTCGTATTGTGATAGAGCGCTATCTAGATCCAAGTGACCGGATTCCAGTGACTCAACGATCTGGTTAAGTTGCTCCATCGATGACTCAAATTCACTGGCTTTGGTTTCTATGGCCATAAGCGGCTTCCTTTTTTAAAATCTTATTCTAGTGTGCTTTTGCTTGAGTTTCAAACGGATTGATCACTTTTCAGCATAACTGAGTTTTTTTTTAAGAATGGGTGCTTTTTTTCGTCAAAAGGCGAAAATAACTTGCCATCAAGTGCTGGTTTGGTAAGATCCCAGGTTAATAGTTGTTCATTTTATGAGGGGTCGCAGTGCAAAAAAAAAATCAAAATCGGTCGGATGAGAACGGTCTGCCTTCTCCAGTACCTCAAGGTGCAATCCGGCCCAGGGGAACGTTATTTGACACCCTGACACAACCGAGACCTAAAAAGTGGTCGCATGAAGCTTCTGCAGTGCGCTCTAGTGGTTTTCATTGTTCTCGTGCTCATTTGCGACCGGTTAAAAAGCAACCCTCTCCCGAAGTGAAATCTAATCGCAAATGCATACCGACTCCTGAAAGAGCTGGTAAGTCGCAGCTGTTGACGGTTGAAATATTGCAACAGCACATGCAGAATAACACCTTGAAAAAGGTTATAGATGCTGTGGCAGGCACGCAAAGTGACTCTGATCGCGAGGCTCACTCAAAATTGACTAGGTAGTTTGTATGGATCTAAGCATAGCGTTGTTTCTTCCTGGCTGAATATTTAATCAATGTATTTGGGTTAACAGCATGCAAACCGTTAGTTTCTAATGCCTTCGATATCGAGCACCGCATCACCAATAGTAGGGAAATAATTGGTTCGATTAAAGTCTCCTGGGTTTGTTACTTGGTACGATTGATCGTGGTTGAGAGCGCAGTACTCGCCCCAAGGATCAAATTTAACCCCAAGTAGTTTTGCTAGTTTAACAACAAATCGGTTGTTCAGTGGAAATTGCCAATACACTCGATTACCGCAAGCGCGACTGATATCGCGGATACCTTGTTTGACAGTGATTTTCTGTTGTCCCAAAACAAATTCTTTTTGGTCCTCGTCGTTGATAACTAGGTGTGTGGCTACTGACGCTATGTCTTTTCCGTGCATAAAATGGAACTGGCCCTTCGCGCTGAGAAAGCGCGCAATTTTAACATAACGCTGGTGGTCTTTGATGCCGCCACTGATATGCGAATAGGGAACCTGGTTGTTACCGCCCATGACTAGC
>CACHNP010000086.1 GCA_902581285.1 uncultured Gammaproteobacteria bacterium
CTCATTTGAACTGGGTTTTGTGGTTGCATCATGGCGTTTCGTTGTATACATGTTTATTATCGACGGTTGGCACAATCATTTTTCTTTCTCCCATTCCATTTTCTATGCGTCTATCTGTTTTCGGCTTGTTTTTTATGCTGATTAATTAATCTGTTGGTATCATGATGATTGAGGCTAGAATACCCTTTGAATTTTTATTGATTCGACTTTTTGTGCCCACTATTTGGTTAAAGTTTTACTTCTGTTTGAAATTTCTTTGGTAAACTACTTCATGCTTTGAATTTAGTGTCTTTTCGATTTACTCTATTTTTTATTGTAGTATAATCAGTTACTCATGTTGCCATGGGCTTTCCCATCCTAGGTTTCGTTACAAGGAGATATTATGGAATGGATTTTACTTTTGCTGCTGGTTTTATTATTGGGGAGTTTATTGTACAATAATGCATCTGCAGTTGTCTGTTTATTGGGATTGGGTTTATACACCGCAACGTATTTATTTTACGGACATAGTGTTATTCTTAAAATTATTGTGGTGGCTTTGTATGCCTTGTATTCTACTTTTGTATTAGCCATTCCTTTTCGACGGCAGTCGATTACTTTACCTATTTTCAAATTGTATAAAAAATTAAAACCAAGCATGTCAGAAACTGAAAAGGCCGCTCTGTGTGCCGGTGATGTTGGTTGGACATCAGAGGTATTCAGCTCTCGACCTGATTGGAATAAATTGGCAAAAATGAAGTACCATGTACTTACTGATGAAGAATTGCATTTTATCAATAATGAGGTCGAGACACTATGTGATATGATTGACACTTGGGAAATATCAAAAACGTTAAAGATTCCTGAGTCGATATGGTCATTTTTAAGAGAAAAGCGTTTTTTTTCAATGATCATACCAAAAGAGTATGGTGGATTGGAATTCTCTGCAATGGCGCAGTCAGCTGTTATTTCTAAAGTTGCTTCAAAATCTGGATCTGTTGCAACTGTGGTCTGTGTTCCGAATTCTCTTGGCCCTGGTGAGTTGTTATTGCATCATGGAACAGAAGTTCAAAAACAATATTTTTTGCCTCGGTTAGCACGAGGAGAAGAATTACCATGTTTTGCTTTGACTAGTCCTACAGCAGGCTCTGATGCTGCTTCTATTCATGACTCTGGTGTTATTTGTCAGGTAGAGTTTGAGGGTAAATCACAGCTTTGTATCAAGTTAAATTGGGATAAGCGATACATAACACTGGCGCCTGTAGCAACATTGATGGGCTTGGCTTTTAAGTTATACGATCCAGATCATCTGTTGGGATCTAAGGATTTTATCGGCATCACTTGTGCTCTCATTCCTACTGACATGCCAAATATTGAAATAGGTCGTCGTCATTTGCCTTGTGGCTCTGCATTTCCAAATGGTCCAATTCAAGGTCGAGACGTTATTATACCATTGAGTTCGGTTATAGGCGGAGCTGAGATGGTTGGACAAGGTTGGCAAATGCTGATGTCTTGTTTAGCGGCTGGTCGGGGTATTTCATTACCGTCGAGTGCAGCTGGTTCAATGGCAAAAATTATGTTAACAAGTAGTGCATACAGCCGAATTAGATCGCAGTTTAACACCCCTATTGGAAACTTTGAAGGTGTTCAAGAATCGCTGGTCAAGATTGTGGGTTACTCTTATTTGGCTCAAGCACTGCGTATTTTTACTGCGAGTCATATTGACGAAGGGTTATCACCAGTGGTGGCCTCTGCAATTACCAAATATAACTCGACAGACCTTGGTAGGCATGTGATAAATGCTGCTTTTGATTTGCATGGAGGTAAAGCAATTTGCATGGGGCCAAAGAACTATCTTTATGGTGACTATATAAATAGTCCCATAGGAATAACGGTAGAAGGTGCGAATATATTAACTCGATCTATGATCGTATTTGGTCAAGGCGCTATCCGATGTCATCCGTACGTTTTAAAAGAGATCATGGCAGCTGAGGATGACGACTCAGCTGAGGGTTTGAAGAAATTTGATCGAACATTTTGGTCTCATTTTGGTTTTATTATATCAAATCATTTTCGTTCCCTATTTTTAGGTTTAACTAATGCGTATTTTGTTCGTATTAAACGTAAAAAATCAATGCGACGTTATTATCAATTGGCTACGCGATTCTCAACCATGTTATCTTTGGTGTCTGACGTGGCTATGATTTCACTTGGGGCTGATCTGAAAAGAAAAGAATGTTTGTCGGGTCGATTGGCTGATATGGTGAGTGTGCTGTACATGGTAACCGCAGTCTTGAAGTACTACGAGCATACCAGTCAACACGCCGAAGATGAAGATGATTTGAATATCGCTAAGTGGATCTGTATTGATCAGTTTAAGAAATTTGAACATCTGTTACATGATTTCTTAGTTAATATGCCTA
>CACHNP010000087.1 GCA_902581285.1 uncultured Gammaproteobacteria bacterium
GTCGTGGGGAGTGGATGGTATTTTTTCTGATAACATGGATCTATTAAAGCACTTTTGATGTTGTATCATGGCCTTAGACCAGGCTGAAAATCACTTTGATGATGGGGTAGTTACGTTGGTTGTCATTCACTGACTTCGTCTTCATTTGGTATTTCTTGGTACGCGAATTGCTGTTATTTTGAGTTTTATGAGCCTGCTGCAGTGAAATTGGCAAGATATCTGTTACTGGGTGGTATTTTATACAATATAATGGTTTTTTCCCTATTAATCTGCTAATTATTTTGGTATATTGGGCACTATTTTAATTCTAAAAGAGGAAGCCATCAATGGGGAAGAAACTTAAGTTACTGATTTCAACTGTTATAGCTGTAGCGCTGCTTGTATTTGCAATATTGCCGCCAGTTTTCGCTAAAGCAAATCGCGAGCACGGTGTTGTTTTTGTCAACAATATCAATAGATTAACAAAAAAGTTTGGTTTGGGCGTTACTGTTTCTATCAAATACATTAATAAAGGTAGCTACTTTTCTACGGGTGAGTTGGTCTTCAAAGGCCCGCAAAAAATGCACCTAGAACCCATTCCTTTCACTATCTACAACGGTCCTGTTGTGATGAAAGGGGGCATGCATTTCACCAAAGGTGAAATGGTTCTGAAGCCCACGCAACTGGATGCGAAATCAGATATTCAAATTCAATACGATGGGAAGTCAGGTTATGGCATTCGTCTTCATTTAGACAAGTTGCCGTCCTTTATGAAACTGCCTAAGTCAGCCGGGGCTGATTTGACAATTGGTGATTCTTGGTTGAATTGGCACGTCAAAGATATCGATGCTTCCGCCGAAGATATACTAAAAAATTCCCAGATCACTATGCAGCTTCAAAATGTCAGATTGAAGGGCACTGATAAAGACGGCCCTGATTCAGACAATATCAATCTGCACATCGACTCAGTTAGAGAGCTAATTGATGTTCCTCATAAAAATGTGAGTTTCGTGGTCAACGGAGTTAATTTTGGTATGCGTGGATCGAACGGTGATAATGTGAATTTCAAAGCGGAGCAATTAGCAGCACGCAATTTACACATCGACCTCAATTCCATGATCGGAGCAATGCATAACCCAGCTCTGATGGAAGTAGTCTTAGGTGAGGTAGCGATGAATCCAACATCCATTTACAAAATCTATACTGCTAAGTCACAATTAAATATTGATGGTATTGATTACCGTTTTACAAACGCCAAAAGGAAGGCTGATGCACACGTTGAAGGTTCGTTCAATGTCTCTTTTCCAGGGTTAAAGTCGGGTGACACGTACGCGGAGATGCTTAAGCATGAAGAGGCTAATCTTAGCCTAAAACTCAATGTTGCAACTCCGATAGACTCAGCTGATGGGTCTAGTGTCAAGCTTGAGAATGGGTACCTGAGCGTAACTGGAAACGCTTTAGATGGTAAATACAGTGTTGGTTTTAAAAACTTAATGACATCAGATAAGCAATCTCACGTGACAATCTCGGATTTTGATTTGCATGGCGCCTCGAACGGCAAAGACCTTTCCGATGTAGCAGGAGAAAATCAGCTGAAACTAGGTAAGATGTGTTTTACCATTAAGCAACCAAATGGTAAATCGCTCTCAGATTGCTACCATGGCAGTTTGACTATGGATAACAAACATATGGACAAGAACAAGTCGATTAATGGCATGCAAAACTTCATTAAGCTGTTATCGACTATGCATGGTCGATTCAATAATGACGCTGAGATGAGGAACTTTGGCATGAGGATAGCGCCTATTGCTTTTCAGTTATTCCCTATTAACGACAAGACAACCATGGATATGAACTTTGATTTCACAAATCGCCATTACAAACACCTGAAAGGACGCACACACGTCTCGTTCCCAACGGGCGTGTTTTTTGCTCCTAAGCTCTCCAGTGATCTCTCACTAGCTAAAGAGTTTTTCAAGTCAGTACCGCAAGTCGATACAGACTACCGACAAAAGCTAGGTCAGCTGGTTATGGCTCACTGCGCTAATGATCAGGGTGGTTTGTACCACATCAAAATTGGCAATGACGCATCGGGTAGTCTTAATTCTCTTACCCTGAATGGTAAGCCTGTGACTCAGTGTAGTGCCACAATGAGTGCTGCGAGTGAAAACAAATCTTCGTTGACCGCAGACAAAAAAGCTGCGTAATAGCTGCTGATTTAATTTAAGTTCGTAGAAAGTGACGCCGTAACCGTTGGGTTATGGCGTTTTTTTTATTGATGGATG
>CACHNP010000088.1 GCA_902581285.1 uncultured Gammaproteobacteria bacterium
GTCTCTATAGCCAATTTCTCGATGATTACACCACGCTTTGTGATCACGCCAGTCTAAATCAAAATATTGCGCACTTTATCATGCAAACCACAGCAGTTATAGATAGCTATATGACAGGAAAGCACCTCCCCTTCTTCAAGCGAATAGACACGATTAAAGCAATTCTACTAAGAATTCTGAAAACAGAACTGAGTAATGCATTAGAGATGATTGATAGCGATCCTGGGTGCGTGCTTGTAGAACTGATCAGCATTTGTCTAGAATGTTATTTGATTCATAATTTCCGCGTTAAGGAAAAAACCATTAGACACGGCGAAGCTGGCAGTATACTTAGCACATCACTCCTTAAGTTACTTCAACTACTAACAGATGTATCACAAACCAATGACTCGCATCTAATTAATCGATATGCAGATACATTTAACCAAGACAAGATTGCATCTAAACTTATTAAATCCCACATCTCGGATAACCACCAACAACAAAGTCTAAGTGTTTAACTAGATCATTTTTCAAACCCAAAAAAGTGAAACTTATTGACTTCACTGAAACCGAAGCTTAGTGCAAAAAGTGTCGTAAAATCTCTTAGCACGAAGAAACACAGCGACGAACACAGTGTTTCAATCAGTATAGTCAAACCACGAAAAAAGATCGATATTATCCGTATTTTACCATTGTATCCATTTAATTTAGCCGAGATGGTTATTGATGTACCTGTCCGTGACTTCATAAACACGGTCTCGCCACTCTGAGGTTGGTCGAACAAATTCACTTTCAGTTTTATTTTTTAAGCAAGTCATCTGATGCAAGAGATTCACTATCTCACGATGCGTGGGTTTAGTCTGCTGATCTTGCAGAGCAATCGGGCCTGGAGGCCGATACAATTTCTTAACGTCACCTTGTAGACGCTCAAAACTTAACCCAAGCAATAACCAACTGGTAATCGCAAATGAAAATACATCGTGCATAAAATGCGAAGAAGTCCTCGAACCTGGATGCTCAAAGTGCGGCGTACAAATCATCCTGTAACTGTTTTTTCTTCCGTGCATGGATAGTGTATCCAAATCACCAATTCTAAGATGTGGCCTCCCTCCTGCCATCATGGTCAATAAAAGATTACCTGGCTTAATATCTCGATGAACCATTTTCTTCTCATCGTGTAAAAATAATAGCGCATCAATTAACTGACGTATCAAACTGAAACAAAATTGGTTGAACCCTGGGAACAGTCTGCCATTCGAAAACACGAGACCATAATCCACAAAGTGATACAAATCACAATCTGCACGCGGGAATAGATTCAAACGACATTCCAGCTGACTGGGCACAAAAGGCAGTATCAAATATTGTTGTGACCTCGAATCAGAAATCAACTCATTGATCAGGAGATTAGTGGGCTGACTTGAACCAATCGGCTCTCTGTAAACGATACCCGATAGTGCTTTCTTAATTAATAGCGGATGTAGTTTATCTTTGATCACAATACAATAGCGCCCAGGATAAAACGCCCTTTTAGGCATTATATACACACGATTAAACGCCCCATCGCTGAATTTAGTGTTATGATCTATAACTAAAAATGCCTGCTCATTGATAAAACGAAAATTTGCAGCACCTGATGAAGACGCACTCAATGCTCCAGTAATTTGACACAACTCGTTAATGGTAGTCGGATTGAGAATAACGGCTTCGACCTGTTTTAGCTGATCAAGCATTCGATCATCACCTTTTTTTCGATTCAAAGAAAAGAATTTTTCTACCATGCTTAAATCACAGGAACCGCCTCTACTCGACTGTCCACGAAAAAACGATCTAAGTATCTTATGCGTGCAAAAACCTTCTCTCTGCACGATACCTAGCATGGGTTGCGGGAGCGTGATAACAGTAAAGACCAACCGAAGAAAAGCTTGGCAATGAGTAACAAAACAACCGACGTCACTGCAACTCACAATACCTTTTATTAAGCTTAAAATATATAGGTACTTTTGCCCATTATCGAGCTTAAGAACCAGATCACTATCAGTATACAGCGCGTTCAATGGATCATTGAGCATGAGATGCTTTAATTGTGTTACTGCCATTCGCACACGTTGAGCCTCTGTTTTTCTGACACGTTGCCGATCAAAATGAGCCCAAATCAGTTGCGCCATTTGATAATCCTCATCACTTAAGCCACTCCTTACAGGATAAGGACTA
>CACHNP010000089.1 GCA_902581285.1 uncultured Gammaproteobacteria bacterium
TTCGTCAGTATTTTTTTCCTTTGGGTACTCAGGCCTTATCTGCAGAAAAAAAAATTGAATTAGAAGACTTTTATAGCGTGGTTGGCAGTATGATGCGCCAGGAAGGAGGAGGTCGGCTGTTGGTTTCGTATTTGCAAGGCATAAGTTTAGATGAATTAACATTGCTAAATAAATCAGATGATCGGACGCTGTTAATGGACATCGTGCTTAGTGGCGCTTTTAACCCTGAACAGGTAAATGAAGTGCTAAATTCCATTTTGATAAATCCACAAGAGGCAGATGATTCTGGTTTGATAAAATATGTTAATACTCGCGATACACTTGGGCGTTCAGTATTAACTTGTGCGTTAACGTCAGGGAATGGACCGATCGTAGAAAGATTGCTGGATCTTGGGGCGGAATGGGAAGACAAAGATACGAATGCTTTGTTGCGTTCGGGTAATAGTGCTCTTATTGAGCCTGTATTAGAAAACCTCGAGTCCGGGGGTAAAAAGAAACTCGTTAAAAATATGACGCAATTTTTGATATCAGGTGATTTACTAAAACAAATTGGAAAAACAAAGGATAAGGTCGATATGTTTAAAAGCCAAATATCAGAGACAACAAAAACCATAAGCACGTTGCAGAAAAAACAGGCATATTCTGCCAATGATATCAGAAAAGATTTAACGGATAGTATTAACAGTTATCAATTAAAATTACCAGCAGCGTATGCTGTAGCTAAAGTAGCTACATTAAAGCATGAACTTAGGGCGCTGAATGAAAATGAAGGCGAATATGTTAAAAATTATAAAGAGACTAAACAAACAGAGATTTCTGCGGAAACAAATCATCTCCACATTCTATCAGAGCAACTTGAGCTCAAAAAATTACAATTGCAAGGTTTATCTCAAATGCCTGGTGCTATTTTTACAGTCGTACAAAACCACTTTGATGAAATGCGTGTTGAAAAAAAACAAGTAAAAGATATTTTAGTGGCGAATTTTAAGGCTGAATTAAAAGCAGTTGGAGGTGCTGAAACTGAAGAAATGAAAACTAAGCAATATGAAATGTTGAATAAATATCTAACGAAAAAAGGCGAATATGGCCAACACCTTTTTAAGTCTCGTTTGAAATGGATGGGGGTAACTAAATCGGCGAGTTTAACCTCGGGACGTTTGCATACGATTAATACCCACTTAGCTAAAACGAATCCGGATTTATTTTGTCGTTACTGGATCTGTAAGCGTGGCAAGTATTCAGTGGTGCAGCGCCACGTAAAAGAAAGTGCTTCTTCAGACGAAACGGGATTAACTCAAAAGTATGTGGATACATTTCTTGCCGAGAACAAAGACAATGAAAACGTCAAAAAGATTCAAAGTGAGTTAAAAAACCTGGTCAAAAGAGTCAAGGGGATTGGTTTTTAAACGTTATTTCTAGACGACTGATAAAGGCTCACACTTTTTCTCAACACAACGTTGCTTCAGTGTCATATACACCGGTAATCCATTTTGATACGGTGTGTAAGCTTCGCCTTGAATTAACGGGCTCAAGTACTCACGACAAGCGTTGGTAATATTAAACCCGTCTTCGGTAATAAAGTGACGGGGAACGGTTTTTTCAATGTTAGCAACTTCGCTTAGAGGAGCTGTACCAATTTTCCATTGGTAGTGTGCTGTGTCCAAGCGTTCGATGGTCATCATGACATTATTAACCCCGGATAGTGCTGTTTTAACTGCGGATCGGCCCAGCGCGTAGGCTTGTTCCAAATCTATTGCTGAAGCAATGTGACGTGCGGAACGTTGCAGGTAGTCACTCACAGCCCAATGGCATTTGAATTTAAGTTCGGTTTGAATGATTTTTTCTAGTCGAGGAGCCACGCCACCCAATTGGTGATGGCCGAACGCATCAACGGTGCCGTGATCACTGAGAAAGCGACCTTCAGTGTCTTTAATGCCTTCAGATACCACGATAGAGCAATAACCGTGTTTGTCTTTTGCTCGTTTAACCGCATTAAGAAATTGTGCTTGGTTGAAAGGGATCTCAGGAAATAAAATAATGTGAGGCGCATCTCCCTGGTGTCGCTGCG
>CACHNP010000090.1 GCA_902581285.1 uncultured Gammaproteobacteria bacterium
TTACGTTTGACCGTCATATCAATGAGCTGCAAACTGGATTGTGAAGGCAAAACCTGATTCGCAAGCAGAATAGCCCCGGCACAGGTACCCAGTATAGGTCGATCAAATGTTTTTATAGCTGCCAAAAAATCCCAGGGGGCCATGAGCTTCAACAAAGCAGTTGATTCACCGCCCGGAATAACCAGTCTATCGATTTCTGCTAGCTGATTGGGCTTTTTAATTTCCACGACATCACAACCAGCTTTATGAAACGCCATGCGATGCAAATCCACACCGCCTTGTAGCGCTAAAATACCAATTACTTGTTTGCGGTTACCAACCACGCTGCGCCAATCTTTCTTGTTCTGGGAGTTGATCTATGTTGATACCAACCATTGCCTCACCTAAATTTTCTGACACTTTAGCAAGCACGTCCGGATCGTCATAATGCGTGTTTGCCTGCACGATAGCTTTAGCTCGCTTTAACGGATCACCCGACTTAAAGATACCCGAGCCAACAAACACCGCTTCTGCACCAAGCTGACGCATCAGTGCGGCATCAGCAGGCGTGGCTATACCACCAGCAGCAAAATTTGGCACTGGCAACTTGCCATTTTCTGCTACCCATTTCACCAGACTATAAGGAGCCGCTAACTCTTTTGCCACTGTCATCAGCTCTTCTTCTCCCATCACAGTCAAACGCTTGATTTCTGAGTTGACTTGTCGCATGTGGCGTACTGCTTCTATCACATTACCGGTACCGGCTTCACCTTTGGTACGTAACAAAGCGGCACCTTCTCCGATTCGTCGTAATGCTTCGCCCAAGTTACAGCAACCGCAGACAAAAGGCACTTTAAAATCGCGCTTATTGATGTGATAGCGCTCATCTGCTGGTGTTAACACTTCACTTTCATCAATGAAATCAACACCCAGAGATTGGATGATCTGCGCTTCTACAAAATGCCCTATTCTTGCTTTAGCCATCACGGGAATACTAACCACGTCCATAATGCCGCGAATCATAACCGGATCACTCATGCGAGCGACACCGCCTTGCGCCCTGATATCTGCGGGAACGCGTTCCAGCGCCATGACAGCAACAGCTCCGCTGTCTTGAGCAATCTGAGCTTGCTCCGCATTGACCACGTCCATAATCACGCCGCCTTTTAACATCTCTGCCAATCCAATGTTCAAATCCAGACCACCTATATTTGTCATGAAGTTCCCCTGAATAAATAGTAAAACCGTAAAGTGAGGCCATTTTGACACACTGTTCGTAAGCACGCAAATGTTTTGCGCCTTTATCCTTTGATTGCAGATCAGCCCCAAAAAGCCGGAGACTTTAGCAAAATAAACTTGACAAAAACCCATCAAAAGATAATAATTTAAACATTACTAATCAAAATAAACGCTAATATGATCCTAGCCACTGTCACTTTTGCTGTTCGAAGAAGCTCATCACCCTGGTCCAACCTGGATCATTCATTCCACCAACAAAAACACTCATCTGTGTACGATGACTTTGAGCACCCTAACTATGCTGTCCAACACACGCTAAATGCAAGCGCACATCAATCACCATGGTCTACAAATAGTGTTAATCGCAATGAACTTGAACAGGCTAAAATCGCCATCCAAAACACGCTTTTTTTTCCTTCAAACCTGATGGCCATGCTCAATTCCGAGATAAAACCTGTAACGAGCAGTCCGTTTGCGCACCATTCAATAAGTTCGCATTCTATGGAAAACGATACCTCACTTTATCGATGCGAAATACAACTATCAGCAACTCACCACAACCAGGTTATTACAAAAAAAGACATAGAAACATTCTTCGCTGCACTTAAAGACGAACACGGTGTAAATGAAGCACAACTCATTAATTATCGAATCGACGATTCTGTCTTATTTGAATTGAAAAGCATGCAAAAGGGCGCGTTACTTCAGGATATAACAAATAATCACCGAGGGCGTTTATTATTACATCCGAATCTTGCTCACCTTTCTGGAAGTAATGAGTGCATAGTGAACTATTTTTCTCA